>JACDHA010000008.1 GCA_013821315.1 Candidatus Dependentiae bacterium
TATATATGAGCCCAAAACAAATGGCTTTATATTGATCGATAAGGCTGAAAATATAGCTTCCGCTATGCATATTATTACAGAACTTGATGCAACAGGCTTTAAAGAAACAATAGAAGTGTTACCACTGTATAATTTACCTGCACGTGACGTTAAAAATGTATTTGAGACGTTGCGTAAAGCTGCAGGCGAAGGTGATACTGCACCTCCTGTAGCCTCAGCCAGACAAGACTTACAAGCAGGCAGCATCTCTTATTTTGCTGCTGATACTAAACTAGTAACTGATGAGAGAACCAATTCGCTAATCTTGATGGGCCGCGAAACTGCTGTTATGCGCCTAAGTGAATTTATCCAAGAATATATCGATACTCCAGCTGAGTCGGGTAACTCTATTTTACATTCATATGATTTACAGTATTTAGATGCTCCTTCATTTGCTAAAATATTGCAAGACATAGTAACTTCACAAGCTGCAAGCCAATCTCAAACTGCGGCAAACACTGGCCCTTACCAATTTTTTAAAGGGGTACAAATAGCAGCTGAGCAGCCACAACAACTTGTAAATGAAGAACGAACACCTGAGCTTGTTTTAGAACAAGCGCAAGGCATAGAGTCTATTACAGGTATTCAAGGACGAACACTCGTAGGCGGCAATAGACTTATTATAGCTGCTCTACAAGAAGATTGGTTACGAATAAAAAAGCTTATAGAGCAGCTTGATAAGCCACAATTACAAGTAATTTTAGAAATGTTACTTGTTGATGTAACTTTTGATCAAGAAGAACTTATTGCAGGCACTATAAGAAATCCTCTTGATATACCCTTTGATCAAGAGACAGGTAACGGAGCAAATTTTTTAGCATCTCACATAAGTCCGGCCAATAGCGTACTGGGTATACCAGCTCAAGCCTCTTCACCACCACCGACACTTACAACGGTTCCTCCGACATTTTCTTTAGCACGAGATTTGCTCGGATTTCCCGGAGATGCTACTACACCAAGCGTTATTTCGGTTGTTAACGATAAAATAGGATCAACTCTTATTTCTTTTAACGATCCTCAAACACCAGGGATAGCAGCACTACTGCAATTATTTAACCGATCAACACAGACAAAAATACTTTCTAATCCTTATTTGGTCACCCTTAATAACCAAAAGGGAGTGTTAGAAATAGTAGAAGAACGTCGTGTTGTTGGGGACTCGTTTTTAAGTCGTAGTGGCTTTACACTCCCACAACTTAATTTACCTGCTGCTATTAAACTAGTTGCGTTACCACGCCTCAGCTCTGACGAACGTTTAGCGCTTGAAATAGGCATACAAGTTGACCAATTTGTATCAGCTTCTGATCCAACACGTATAACACGATTACTTAAAACTAAAGTAAGTTTAGCTACAGGCCAAGTTGTTGCTTTAGGCGGCCTTATTCGCTCAGATATACTAGATACTACAACAAGCACGCCATTGCTTTCTCGTATACCGATTTTAGGTGCCTTTTTCCAAAGAAGAAACAAACTTAAAACACAACGTAATTTAACCCTTTTTATAGCACCTATTATTATCAGGCCGCGCAACGATGTACTCAGCGCAATGTACACCAAAAGCAAAATAAATCACTTAGAACAACAAAGCTCTAGTGATTATTTAAATAGAAGAGATCCTATTACACGGCTCTTTTTTCCTACTACACACAGTCCTGAAACTATAGGAGAGTATTTGTATCATACAACCAATCTAACACAAGCACCATCAACACAAAATAGTATGCTGCCCCAAGAGCTTCAGCAAGCATATGCTTTTAAAGCTCTTGTTAAAAATCCCGAACAACGTGTAACTCATCTTAAACAGCTTCTTGCAACAGAAGAGAGCGATTTTTTAAGTATCAAGCAGCGAGAAAGCTAAAGTATCTTCAATAGTTAATAACCTATTATATTTTGCTAGTCGTTCGCTACCACGACATGCTCCTGCCTTAATTTGACCTACGCTTGCGCCAACGGCTAAATCGGCAATAAAGGTATCTTCAGTTTCACCAGACCTATGAGAAACTATGGTAGCAAGATTAGTATCTTTGCAGAGCTTAATGGCTTGCAGCGTTTCTGTTATGGTCCCTATTTGATTGGGTTTAATAATAACGCTGGTTGCTGCATGATCAATACCGCCTTGAGCGATTCTGTAGGGGTTAGTAACAAAAAGATCATCCCCAACGATCTGAATTTTGTTTTCAAGTGCTTTAGTCATACGTATCCACCCGGACCAATCCTCTTCACTTAGGCCATCTTCTATAGAATAAATAGGATACGTGTCTACTAACTTTTTGTAATAATCAATCATCTCATCGCTAGTCAATTGCTGATTTTGCCAACTATACAGTTGCGTTGTAGAATTATAGTATTGAGATGCAGCCACATCAAGCCCAATAATACAACCTACGGAGCTATGAGCACTTGCAGCCTCAATAGCTTCAAGCAATACATCAAGAGCTTCTGCATCACTTTCAAAGGCTGCAGCAAAGCCTCCTTCATCGCCTACAGCGGTAGATTTATTTTTTTTAATAAGTAATGCTTTAAGCTCATGATATACCAACGTAGCAGCTTCAAAAGCGCTTCTAAATGTAGGAGCTCCTACGGGTATAATCATAAATTCTTGTATACGTAGTTTATTGTAAGCATGCATACCGCCATTAATTACGTTAAGCATTGGAAATGGCAGTGAAACACTATCTGATCCCATATAATAGGCAATAAGCTCATAGAGCTCTAATTTTTCGCTGTGAGCTTCAGCTTTAAAAATCGCCATACTTACAGCAAGTAAAGCATTAGCTCCTAAACGTGATTTATCTGTAGTACCATCAAGCTCAAGTAATTTAAGATCCATTTCCATACCATGAGGTTCATGACCGACAAGCACGGGAGCTATAAGTGTTTCAATGTTTTCTATAGCTTTAAGAACCCCTTTGCCCATTAAGCGCTTACCACCATCACGCAGCTCAAGAGCTTCATATATACCAGTTGATACACCAGAAGGTACATACGATAGTACTGAGTCACCATTTTCTAAAAAAAGTTCACATTGAACAGTAGGCCAACCGCGTGAATCATATACTTCTCGGCCACTAATACGCGTAATTTTCATAATAAATCCTCTTAAACTCTTGACGTGCCCGTATGCTCTATATAACACTACTTTAAAACGTATACCACTCTCTTTTAAAGGGTTTTACTATGATGTTAGATAACATGAGCTACAATAAGATAAAAATAGTGTATACATTAAGCGATTTACTTTGGTTTATAGAAAAACATGCCAAAGTTGATGCACAGCAATCGGGCGATGTTGCTGGCCAAGAAGTACTTGAAGAAATGCAAAAAGAGCTTGGTCGTTACTTAGAGCGTGTACAAAAAACAATGTGTTCCATAACACAATAACTTTTATCATAAAAAAAGAGCTGATTATAGTAGAATAATCAGCTCTTTTTTATTTTTTAATCGTGTATTTTTTACACTAAAACTTCAGATGGCTTAATAACTTTTACGCTTTCACGCACAACTTTTTTTGGTGCTTGAGAATTTGATAAAAGTCCAGCTCTTACAGATGCTTTATAACCACTTTTAAAAGCTTTATATGCTATTAAAGCTGCTACACCAGAGAAAAACAAGCTTGTTTTATAACGATGGTTTAGGCCAGATACTATACTTTCAAATCTTAAATCTCTATCGTCTGCATCAACAGGCTTTGCCATTGAAAGACCCGGATTCTTTAAAAGTTTTGAGGTATAAAGAGCATCACGTAACAAGCTGTAGCTTGACGATACTGCTAATCCAAATACAGCAGCAGAAGCACCTGCTTTAACAACTTCTCTAGCAACAATTTTGTTTTTAGGAGTTATTGCTTGAGCATTTGAATTTGCTAAAGTACTGAGAGCTGCAACAGTAACAAGCATTAATTTACGATTATTTTTCATAATTTTCCCCTGAGATTAGAAGTTGTTATCCACGTTTTTAATTACTATACCCTAAAAACAGTTATGCTGTAAAGCATATTTTTAGCTCTATAAAATAACAATAGAAAACATAAGCAGAGCTACAGAAGAATATACTAGTTTATTAATTTTTATCTTGTTGTTTTTTATCTGTTTTTTGCTTTTGAGAAAAATAATAATGCGATTTTTTAGCTCATTTATAAGCAAAATAAGCATGCAGTCAAGTACGTTTTAAACAACTTAGGCACTACTATAATCTTAATTACTATTTTTGAGCATACGTAGTAATAAGTTCAACTATATCTTGAGGTAATGTTATAGTAGAGTTTGTAGCTACTTGATTGTAATCTTGACTTGATTGTGAAAATAGTTGTGCTAACAGAGTATAAATTTTTGTAGAGATAGATACTTGATGTTTTGGTGCAACGTCTGTTAAAATCCTCTTTAAATGAGCATGATTCAGAGCATACTCTATAAATACTCTACCTATAATTTTATATATAAAATTACCACTTTGCCCATATAACGTTTGTAAACAATGATTATAGTGTACAAGTTCTGCTGAAGTTAAACGGACCTTTTGCAGGGCTTGTTTAACAAGAGCTGAATACTTAAACTCAATAGCCTTGTCTAAAGCACCTCTAGGATTAATCTTAATCATTGATTGTAATTGTTTATAGTGCTTAAATAGTCTAATCATATTTGGCTTCCTTTTACAGTAAGCAATACCTAACCTCATACTTCTATTATTATATACATCACTAACATTCGCGCCGGCCTCTAAGAGCAGTGTTACTACGTCAAAAAAAGAATCCTTATCTCTATTTAGTAGACTACGAACAACAGTATGAAATGCTGTATCTCCATAATTATTAATAGCATTAACGTTTGCACCAGCAGCGAGTAATAACTCTACAAATTGTAGAGAGCAACGATGGGCAGCATCATGGAGAGCTGTAGATCCAGAATTATGTGTAGTATCAACATATGCACCGGCTTTTAATAAGAGTTTTGCAGCATCTATATTACGATGTGCAACAGTAACAATAAGTGGTGTATGTCCATGTTCAGTAATAGAAGCATTAACATCAAAGCCTGCTTGAAGCAACTGCTCCAATTGAGTTAAATCCTTTCTATCGCTTAGAGCGTGTAGTAATTGTTGATTGAATAAATCTCGACTACTCATCCCATTAAGAGAACAAGCAAATGAAGCTAGAAAAAGTAGTACGTATTTCATAAGATTCCCTTAAGTTTATTTTAGTTATAGTTCTCTAATAGTATAAAATAGGTTATCTAAATATTCAATTGGTCTACAATTTAAATTTTGACATCTATCAATTATTATAATATTATTAAATAATATATTTATATTGAAAAATTAAAAACAAATAATTACGAAAATAATACCTATGAAAAAGCTTATTTTTATCCTATCGTTTTTGCCTGCTCAGCTTTGTGCTATGCATACTTTGGGCTACTTTATATGTAAAGCCCATCACACATTACTACCTCTTTCATTACAAAATCAAAAACTTCTTAATTTACAAGCCGTAGAAGCTGCCAAATCAGGCAATAGTACAGAACTACAAGACTTACTTAATGCTGGCGCGAGTCAAGATATAGTAAGCACACACGGCCACACAGGTCTTTTAGGTGATGCCGCTTTTAGAGGTTTTACACAGATTGTAAAGCTTCTTCTTAACGCTAAGGTGAATCCAAATACAATAGATAAAGTTGGTTACACGCCTCTCTGTTGGTCTATTATCAGGGGCTATGAAAACATTGTAAAGCTTCTTCTTGCTGCTAATGCTGATCCAAATCTAGCTATTGAAGATGACGCAACGCCACTTTATCACGCCATTACAGAAGGGCGTACATACAGTGTAAAACTTCTTGTTATTGCTAATGCTAAGCTAAATAAAGCTACTAAAGATGGACAAATACCACTTTATTGGGCTATTAAACGGGGTAATTTAGAAACCATACAATTTCTTCTGACTGTGCATGTTTGCAAAAACTTAGCTCATAAATACTATCCAAAAGATCTTTTTAGCACTTACCTTCGCAATCCAAAGGACTTTGTAAAGTTTCTTCTTAATTCTTATAAAGCTTATTGTATAAAGTTTAGAGAGCCTATACATTTCCTTACCGAAAAATCAACATTAGTTTTGATAGAAACAGCTATTAGGTTTGATGATAATAGTATTACTTACCGAGAGATCCAAGTAGAACACCCTAGTTTTAAGGTTGTTATCACACTTGTTAATAGAGGATATACAGACTTAGTAAAAAAAGTGATTCAGCAATTAAAGCCAAACCTTGATCAAATCAGACAATTAGACATTATTGCTCAACAGCAATACAAGCATGCTCAAGATGCGAATTATAAAGATATACATAAAATTTTAGTTGGCTATATTATTGAACATGCTAAAAATGCAAAAGCTGTAACAGAACTAGCTCAATCTATAAGTAAACCAATTCCTCAAGATGTAGCTAAGCTTATTGCTACGTATATTTTATAAAGTTTTATTATACATTTTCCCAAAGGCTAGAAAGCTTTAATATTTTTAGCTCTCTAATAGTGCGCAAAGGCTTTTTGTTTTTATCAAGGCGCTTAAGCGGTTTTTTAGTGAAATGCACTTGCATTAAATCTCGATAAGTTTTAATGCCTGCAAATACTTTTTCAAGCTCTATTTCATGAGTTATACCGTAACCTGCTTGATAGCCAACTGCTTCTATAAGTTTGTTATGCCTTAAATCACTTACTATTTGCACATGACCTTGATACCAGATAATATCACCTTCTTCAACTCGCTCATTGCGCCCAAGTGGTCTTAAACATTTTTCTATAGTTGTAGTATTTCTATAAAAATACGGCATGCCGCACAATTGAGCTACGCGTAAAATTAAAGCAGAGCATTCGCATCCTGTAAACGGTCTTTCACAATCTTCAGGCCGTTGCCAAAATTCAACCTGTTTTCCAAAACGTATATCACTTACTAAACTAAATCTATTATCTCTGTAACTTTTTATAAAACTACAGCCACCCCATACATATCCTATTATACCTGAAGGATTAGCAACCCATTTTTTAAGCATACGGACAAACATTCTTTTGCTTTGATCTTTAGTTTTAGCAAACTCAATAATACTATAATCTTTGGGTACATAACCAATTTTTACAGCTAAATTAGTAGAGTCTAAAAGAGCAATAGCATACCGTGTGGGAGTGTCTTTTTCTGGTTTACGTATAAAACGAGTACCGGCAGAATAGGTTTGCTGCGTGCTAGGATTATACCAAGGCCATGAAAGTGAGAGCAGCCCTGTATGCGAGCAAATCTCACCCTTTTTAGTGCAATACGGTGCAGGTACAGCATTAATTTTTTGATTTTTTATAAGTCCAGACAGTGGCAGTATATTGCTTTTAAGTGTCCAAAAGCTATTACGCACTTTGCCATCATCATCAATATAAAAAAAGTTATCTAATGCACATTCAACTTCTAGACCTTGAGTACGCTTAATAGTTACTGTTTCGTTAAATAAAAACTGATGAGTACGATAACAAGAAAGTAGATGCTTATCCGGTGCTAGAGGCAGTAAATTATATAACTCTTGTGCAGTTTTTTGAGCGTCAAGCGGTTGTAATGGACGTGTTGTAGCATCGGCTACCGGTACTCTAACAACAGCTTTATCTGCAAAGTTATCTGCTTTCCAATACGATGCATACAGCGAACTGCTTATAAAAAACAACACATATACTCTATAATGCCTCATGCAACTCTTTCTCTTTTAGTGCACTAGTCTCTGTTTTTATATTACAATTTTTTAATTTAATAAGACAATAGTTACACTTGTGCTGTTTTTTACACTCTAAACTCTCTCTAGACGAACAAGAGCACCTACAACTATACTAACACTTAGACCAAAAAAAAGAGCGAAAGAGCATAATGGACAAAAAACATACACGAACTCTCTTTATTTTTAGACGAGACTTAAGACTTGAAGATAACACCGGTTTACAAGCAGCGCTTAAGGAGTCACATACCGTTATTGCTTGTTTTATTTTAGATCCACGACAAGTAACAGAAGAAAATGCTTATAAAAGCACTAATGCTCTGCAATTTATGTTTGATTCTTTACTCGATCTTAATACACAACTAGAAGATCATAAAGCGCGGCTTTATCTTTTTTATGCTGTAGCAGAACAACTCGTTAAAAAATTGCTAGAAAGTAAAGTAATAGACGCAGTATATATAAATAAAGATTATACGCCCTTTAGCAAGCAACGCGACCAACATTTACAAGACCTGTGTGCTCAGTATGGAGCTGACTTTTTTAGTTTTGACGATCTTTTATTGCAAGCACCAGAAGAGACTCTCAATAAGCAAAAAAAACCGTATAGCGTATTTACTCCCTATTTTAATGCCAATGTTATAAAACTGGTAAAAAAACCTGTACAAAATACTTTTAACAATTATAGTACAGTTTTATTTCCTGAAGAAGAAAGTTTTAGCTTATTTAAAAAAATTTTACCCCAAAAGCAACCGTTGCATGTTACACCAGGACGCATAGGTTGCCTGGAAATACTCAAACACATAGATACCTTTAAAAACTACAGCCTTAAACATAATTACCCTGCTATTGATACAACAGGGTTGTCGCCGCACATTAAATTTGGTACCTGCTCAATACGGGAAATCTACTACGTAATAAAAAAAAGCATGGGTATAACTGATCTTATAAGACAACTCTATTGGCGTGACTTTTATACCATAATTGGTTATTATTTCCCGCATGTATTTGGTCACGCATTTCATACTTCTTTAGATACCATTTCTTGGGATAACAATAAAGAACTCTTTAAGCGTTGGTGCGAAGGTACTACAGGAGTTCCTATTGTTGATGCTGGCATGAGGCAGCTTAATCAAACAGGGTTCATGCATAACCGAGCACGACTTATTACTGCATCATTTTTAGTTAAAGATTTACATATTGACTGGCGTTGGGGCGAGCTCTATTTTGCACGGTTACTTACTGAATATGACCCGGCAGTTAATAACGGCAATTGGCAATGGGTAGCTTCAACAGGATCCGCTCGACAACCTTATTTTAGAATTTTTAACCCTTGGCTGCAACAAAAAAACTATGACCCTGATTGTACGTATATTAAGCAATGGATACCAGAACTAAAAAATGTATCCACGAAGGTAATTCATGCATGGTATAAACAAAAACAACCAACCATGCATTATCCAGCGCCAATTGTAGATCACGCACAAGAAAGTATAAAAAGTATACAAATGTATAAAAAAACAAGCATTAAAAATAAGAGGCTTTTATGAAAACTGGCTATCCTTGCATTAATACTGGTATTGGTTGCACACCCAATACAACGTTTAGATTAGCATCTTATTGTTCCGATAGATTGATAGGTAGTATTACAGAAAATATTGCATGCTTAAAAAAAATCTTAGATTATAACGTTAAAAATAATTTATTATTTTTTAGAATTGGTTCAAGCGTAATTCCCTTCGCTTCGCATGACGTATGCCAATTTGATTGGCTGGAATTTTTCACTCCACAATTTAAAGAACTTGGTCGATATATAAAAAAGCATAACATACGTATTTCTATGCATCCTGATCAATTTATAGTGCTCAATTCTCCTAAAGCAGATGTTGTTGCTCGTAGTATACGAGAGCTTGAATACCATGCTCAATTTCTTGATGCTCTTGAGCTTGATACTACAGCAAAAATACAACTACATGTTGGTGGCGCGTATGGCGATAAAAAGCAAGCTACCAAGCGCTTTGTAGAAACCTATAAACAACTCGATAGCTCTGTTAAGCGACGCTTAGTAATTGAAAACGATGATAGAATTTACTCAGCTCAAGATTGCTTAGCTCTTTATCAAGAAACAGGTGTACCGCTATTATTTGATACATTACACCAAGAAGTACTTAACAACGGTGAAAACCTACTTGAAATTATGACTAAACTCTTTGCAACATGGAGCATAAACGACGGTATACCTATGATAGATTATAGCACTCAAGACCCACAGGGACGCAGAGGCAAACATGCAATAAGTTTAGATAAAGAACATTTTGCTCAATTTATAGAAACTACACGAGACCTTGATTTTGACATAATGCTTGAGCTTAAAGATAAGGAAAAAAATGCTCTACAAGCACTTAAGATACTACAGTGTCTTAGACCTTTAAACAAGAGTGCTTAATTTAGTTAATTAAGTTATCGATTGTATAATTATTAAAATTATTTCAGTACTAATCTATATATAGTAGGTGCTTTTTCTTCAACAAAGCACTCTTTGATTAATTGAGCAAGTTGTAGAATTATTCTTTCTGGTTCGCGCTGCACTAAATTACATAAATCAGTATAATTTAATGTTTCATGTTCTACGAGCATTTTTAAAATTAAACCTCTAATCTGCCTATCAGAACCTTCAAACTTTGATTGCACTGTGTAATGGGCACTTTTGCGGCTTGGATTTTTATGGAGCTTTTTGAGCATAACACCGTAATCCATAAGTGCATAATACCATTGGCGCGCATTAAGAACATCAACCGTTTGTTCTATTAAGGGCATAAGAACTTTATCAGAAACTTGCTCTTGATCTTTAAAAAAGCAATGGATAAATACAGCACGAATATTGGTTTCGATAAACACACTCGATTGATTAAAAGCAAAAGCGCAAATAGAAGCTGCAGTTGCAGGGCCTATGCCTTTAAAAGTCTCCAATACAACTGGATTAGTAGGTATACTGCCACCAAATTCACTTACTACACGTTGAGCAAATGCTTGTAATGCTAAACCCCTTCTATTATAACCAAGACCCTGCCACGCTGTTATAACATCGCGCACAGAAGCTTCTGCAAGAGATTCTAGGGTAGGAAATGTCTGTATAAATTGCTGATATTTTTCTTTAACTCGGTCTGTTTGAGTTTGTTGAAGCATAATTTCCGATACCACTACAAAATAAGGGTTATCGCAATCACGCCAGGCAAATATACGCTTATAAATTGAATAATAATCGTAGATAAGCTTCTTAAAAGCTTCTATACCATCTTGGGTTAATAAACCATTAGATACATACTCAGAAAGATTATCAGAAACTGGATGTGATTGGATGAAATTTAACTGCATACGAGTCTCTAGTTACATAAGATTTATTTATATAAAGTATAGCATACTTAAGCTTTTTTGTAAAAATAAGCCTTTTGCAGAAACTAACTTATTACAATACAATAATAGTAGTTATCAACTATAATTTGAATAAAACTATAGGACAGTTACATGATAAGTTAAACTCAATTCCCTTACCTAAAACAACAGCACGAGCAATTGGACTCCCTTTTGTTTCTGCAGCATTAAGCTTAGGCAAAAGTATAAAAAGCCTTACTAATTTAGATACCGATGACAAAAAGGCTGGCGCTACTATACTTCTATCATCATTAGTGACCATAGCTAGTATCCTCTATTGTGATTATCAAAACCATCCAAAATTTTACTCACATAACTAGTAACATAAAAAGAAGATAAATCATGCAAATAATTAATTTTAATTGGTAATTTAGAAAAAGAAAAAAATGCTCACAATCATGGTACAAGTATTCATACATAGGGCATATGTGACCGGTTGACAAGAGGCAAAACTATTATAAAATTAATATTTAGAGCTTACGAAGTTGACATAGTATTTGGCTCTAAAACATTTAAAACTACGCTAAAAAATAATTGCTAGTTTTAGTAGTTATGATACAACTACTGTAAACAATTAAATAATTTTAACCATTAAGGAACTTATGAAAAAAATCATTTTCGCAATTGCCTGCGCTTCAATAATAACCAACGGTATTTATGCAAAACCTAGGACGCACAAAGAGGCAGTTCAGGGTCCTCAACTATTTATCAAAACCGTAAAAAATGACACACCTTTCAATATTCTTATGGTTGATCGTTTAGCGAGTGATCCCAAAACGAATTCGATTACAATCATTGCGGGTCAAAAAGTTGCCGTTAATTTTCAAGCAAACAGACAGCACGCGGTTTCAATTCGTGGCAGCATGAGTGAAACTATGGCACGTTATGCGCAATATACGTTTATTAAATTGGATACAGATGGTAAGCCAATGGCCAATCAAGAGGTTTACTTAAACCTTAATACTGCGCCAGGAGGAGTTGACAATGGTAGTGGTATTATCTCAGGCATTCGAGGTACACGCGTTTTAAATTTCTACGTAGCTGGTCAAAATGGGGGTTGTAGTATGGAGACTGGGCCATTTAAAAATTCTGTATGCAAGCAAGTTGAGTTTGACTTAAGATTATCTATATCAGAAAAAGATATCGCAGCAAACATTTTCCGTATGTATATCGACAGCGAACGTACCGAAAAATAATTAGACACCAATTACAAACGACTACCGCTGCTCTATTTCTCACTTCATTAGGCACTAGGGCTTGTATTATCTATTGTGATTATAAAAACCATACAAATTTTACCCCATAACTAGTGACATAAAAAAAAGATAAATTATGCAAAGAATTAATTTTAAAAAACTTACTTGTCTTTATATAAATATACTATTGGGAACATCGTCTACCTATTGTATTCAACCTAAAAATTCATATACATATAACATACAAAACGATCTGATTACATTTTCTATACCAGATTCTCTTTTAAGCAATATTAGATCTCAGCTTGATGGATCAAAAATAGGTTCTGCTATAGAAATTTCTTATGCAAATGATCAGACTCTTGCTATAGCCGATTCATCGTTTGAAACGTACAAAAAAGGATTTATTAAGGGCGCGCGTTTTGTAGTTGATTATATAGATTCATGTACTACAGAAATTTCTAGTTTAACAAAATTAGAAATCTTGAAGTATCTTGAGTTAGTACTTGCATCTACAGAAATTAATACTTCTGCAGAAAATAGCTATAACAATGATCATGATGCTTGCAATAGTGCTGACAGTTATACCTTCTATAAAAAAGGATTTTTAGCAGGATATGAGTACATACTCTACTACTTAGAAACGCATACAAAGAGAGAGATAGACAGCCCAACTGCTGCTTTACCTACCACTCAAAAAGCTCGTAAAAAGAGATATAGTTATAGAGCTCAGCTTAAGCTTTCTAATCCATGGCTTAATAATTTTGGGCCATATAATCTCACTCCATTTTCATTGAAGCATAACAACTATAATAAGGGGTTATTACAACCAGTTACCAGTTTCAATAAACCAATCGTAAAAGTAAATAACGAGCAATCTCAGCCATCACCTGTAACCCAAACAACACCTTTAGATAGCAACAAGCTACACAATGGTATTATTAAGGCAAACGTTGGCGCTCATCATTCAACTATTAATCCAATTTTAGTTGAAGCACAGAAAGTAGCACTTTCGTTAAAAAAAATGGTTAACAAGTTATAAAAACTAAAGTTATTACCACGCAATAAAGATAAGCCACAGTAAGAAAACTACTATGGCTTATCTTTATTTTAAACAAAAAAAAAGTTAGAGAAATAATTCTACTATTCTGCTTAAACTTGCAACTAGTTTAACATGCATGTGCGATAAAGCTCTATAATTAACTAACTCTTCTATCTTCAATTTTATATTTCAGTGCATTGATAAAATGGCATTTATTTCTGCATAAATAGTCTTATTGAGAGGCAATGATTAAAACTCATAGAGAGACTTTTTTCAAAAAACTGCTTAATAAAAAATCTAAAAATTATATTGATGTAAAAAACAAAAAACAATAATATAAAAGATGAAATGTCCATAAAGGCGATAGGGTGTAAGCGGTGTGATTTCTTGATAAGAGTGTTTATTTAAAAAATACTTTTCCACGAAAAATAAATTGCTTAAATCACAAAGCATGAATGATATAAACAAATGCATGTATTGACTCATTTATCACATCCTAATAAATAAAATTTTATATAATAGACTATGGGAGCCATAAGCATGCCAATAATGTAGAGCTCATACCAATACCACATATTATACTGGTCCAGTAGCTACACCAAGCCATAATCCACAAAATAATCCTACTGTTTTTGTTGCTGCTAATTGAACTGGTAAGCAATAGTAACGCACAGTCCCAGCAACTGCTGCACCACAAACGGGCCCTGCTATCGCAGAAGTTCCGACTCCTACTGCACCGTAAAAGCCATTAAATACAAAGGTTGTCGCTCCAGCTCCTACAACTACGCCAACAGATGCTCCAATAGGACCATTATGAATCACTATACCATTTTTTGAAACAAGAAAATTCTGATGCTCTTTTACAGAGATAAAATACAATTTTACAGTCTCATTTTTTTGACAAATTCCTTTAATTTTAATGCATGAGCGGTCTTTCATTAAAAGGACGTCCCCAAGACACAGTTGGTCAGCTTGTACCCATTTATAAGGAATAAAAAATCTTTGATCGGGAGTTACTTGAATAATAGTATCGTCTTCAGTTGTAATCTCTATAATTTTATTAGTCTCAATTTCTTCAATAGAATCAATTACTCTTTGTTCAGAAATAAATTCATTATTTAAACAAACTACTTTATCTCCAATTTTAAGAGATTCTATCTCCTTAAGACCTTCTAAAGTATTTACAATAGTTGTTGAAGAAACACCCGCATTGAGGGCATAAATACTAACGATATAACTAACAAGGAATAAGATCTTTTTCATAATTATTTTCTTTCGATTAATCTTTTACATTGTGTACAATTGCTCAAGAACCTATTTTTTTATTGCACCGAAAAATCCGATACTTTAGCATGAAGACGTAAGGTACTTTTAGCTATTAATCAGTGTATACTATAAGTATGTACAAATAAAGACAAAATAGGATTTCTCAAATTTAAAAAAAGAAGCAAAAACAATTCTTTTCGTTATTTTCAAGGTCTTAAGTTAACTAATAACCAAGTATTTTTACCAAAGATAGGTTAAGGTAAGATAAAACAGGCAACAATAAAAAAACGGAAACACTGGCTTATCCATATTGTTTGTCAAATATCTAAGAGATAGTATGCGCTCCCATAAGGAAAAATAAAGCTATTGGTATAGATTTAGAATTACTTTCATTTAAATGAAGGTCATGTTCCCTAGAACTTGATAGAGATCTTAGCGCAAGTATAAATATACGGTCGGCTGGAATATCCGCCCTTAAACCCGTCGAACAAATAGCACCTGCTTACGCGATGAAGCAGGAGTTAACCACTTCTAGGTGAGGTTCAATTATCTATACACACTATTACTAACAATATAATTATTCAGGGATGAAATTTTTCATAAACTAAAGTATAGAGAGCTCCGGAGATTTTCAATACTGGTGCTAATTCTAGTAGTTTAGTATACTTATATAGTTTATTAAACTCCCTTCATGTACAAAATTTAGGATGTGCTATGAAAATACTTACTCACCTCTTCTAAAATATAGCTAAAGCGACTTGTGCGTTTTGCTTATTCCTTTACTATTCATTTTTATCTACCATTTACACACTATTGTTAAAAGTGTAACTATTCAAAGTTCACTATAATCCTCTGCTCGTTTTTATATGAGCAAGCGTATCTACAGGAGTTCTTATGACAAAATATATATTTTCAGCCATATTACTAGCACTAGTAGTCACAGGAGGAGTTATGTTAATGCCTTACTTAAAAGCACAACCCTACGGAACTGTGATCATTCTTAATGGTCCTTCTGCTGCCGGAAAAACCTCTATACAAAAAGAATTTCAGTATCTTATGATGCCAAACCTATGGGTAAAGCTTGGTATTGATAGTTTGTTTGATGGACCAATGCCAACTATTACTATTGAAAATCTCACTTTTTGGCAAAAAGAAAATCCTATTCGTTGGGTTGAGACAAGTAAAGATAAAGATGATAATACAGTTATTTCTTTGCATATTGGAGAGCAAGGCGAAAAAGCTGCCCAAGGCATGAATAGCGCCATTGCTGCTTATGCTAAAACAGGCTGTAATGTTATCGTTGACTATATTGCTTACAAAAAAGAGTGGCTAGATGATTTACGTAGTAAGCTCAGTGGTATTAAAACACATTGGGTTAAAATCGAAATACCACTAGCTACTTTAGAAGAACGAGAAGTTGCTCGCGGAACATCACCTAAAGGTCATGCACGAAGTCACTATGATACAGTTCATTGGGATATACTTTATGATTTTGCTATCAGTTCTGATAAAGAAAGCGCCGTTGACTGCGCAAAGAAAATTAAAAGCACTTTTAAACTTTAACTAAAGTACTAACAATTTAAAGTATTTTTGTTACTGTTGGTATAAGTAAGCTTTAAAACAGTTAACAATCTAAAGAAAGAGTAGTAATGAAGTATTTACCAACAGATGTTAGTAGTTTCAAGGTTATGAGAACCCAAAACTACCTGTATGTGGATAAAACTAAAGACATTTATGACCTCTTTAGTGGTGGCTCTCGTTATTACTTTCTTTCACGGCCACGACGTTTTGGTAAATCTCTTTTAGTATCAACACTCAAAGAATTATTTTCTGGCAATAAAGAGCTCTTTAATGGTTTATGGATAAGCACAAGCAATTATGATTGGCAAAAATACCCCGTTATTCATTTAGACTTTTCAATTATTGATCATGAGACTACTCAAGAGCTTAAATTGAGCATAGATTGGGCATTAGATGAAATTGCTCGAAACTATAACTTAGATATTTCAAAAGCGCCTACATCCGGTGCTAAATTAGTGTTGCTTATTCGTGAGCTCTCTAAAATAAATAAAGTAGTAATTCTTATTGATGAATATGATAAACCATTACTCGATCATCTTCATGATATAAAACGAGCACGAGCACAACGAGCAGCTCTTAAAAGATTTTTTGATGTGCTTAAAGGAATGGACGACTACTTGCGTGCTGTTTTTATTACGGGAGTAAGTAAGTTTTCTAAAACTTCTCTCTTTTCAGGTATAAATAATCTTAATGATATTTCATTGAAACCAGAAAGCGCTACACTTTTAGGCTATACGCAAGAAGAGCTTGAAACCTATTTTATGCCTTATATCCAAGAGATTGCTCAAAGCACTAAAAAAGAAGAATCACACATACTAAAAGATATAAAAATTTGGTACAACGGTTATAGATTTACCAGAGAAAATAAAAAAGTGTATAATCCATTTTCTGTGCTTTATTACCTAAAAGACAAAGACTTAGAAAATTATTGGTTTGAATCAGGAACGCCCTCATTTTTGATTCAGCTTTTAAAAGAGCAGTTCGTTGCTTTAAAAGATTTGAAAGAACTTGAAGTAACACGTGATACCTTAGGCACTTTTGAAATTGAAAATATTCCTCTTACCCCTTTGCTTTTTCAAGCGGGCTATCTTACAATCTCAGATTACAATTCTGATACTAAACGCTTTAAGCTTAATTACCCTAACTATGAAGTTGAAGAATCTTTTAAGAAATATTTAATAGCAACTCTTACTTATAACCAATCAGCCACTGTTGACACAGCTCTTATTCACTTAGTTAAAGCTCTAGAAAACAATCAAATTGATATATTTTGTGAAATACTAAAAAACCTATTTGCTCATATTCCTTACTTACTTCACATAAAAAAAGAGAGTTACTATCATTCATTATTTCAATTTCTTTTTAGCTTGCTATCACTTGAAGCCCAGTCAGAGATTATGACCAATCAAGGTCGAATAGATATGGCTCTTATTACAAAAACACATGTATATATTTTTGAGTTAAAAATTGAAATAAGCGCTCAGAAAGCTCTCGATCAAATAAAAGAACGTAAATATTATGAGCGCTATAATCATTTGAATAAAAATATAATACTTATTGGACTAAGCTTTATAGGCAAAACTAAGCTTTCTCTGGATTATATTTATGAGCAATTAAATTAAAAGAGCTCGAATTAACGAGCTCTTTTTTGTCTTTTATAAACTAAACTTTAGTTAAATGTATGCTGAGCAATAAGATTAAGAATATCTGCTGGTAATTTACTAACGTGATCTGCTTTAGCTTCTTTGTTATCACTTTGGAGTAATTTTACTAATAATGTGCGATTTTTTAAGCATCTATAAGCAATTATTTCCTTTAAAAATTCTGCTACCTCTTGTTTAGGCTCTATAGTTTCAGGAGCAACCCTACCTCCCCTATTACAAGGACGTAAAGCAGCGCTTAAAATGGCCCAGTCGTTATTTTCCTTTATAAGTACAGGAGCTCCTGCTTGCAATAGTAGTTCAACTGCTTTTTTATTGCCTACATAAGCAGCCCAATAAAGAGGAGTGTTATATTGAGGATCAACTATACTACTAGAACCAGGAACAGCAATCATAGCTTCTAATACAGGCTCCATTGTCTTTGATTCATGACTAATTACCTTATATAAAATTTTTTGCTTATGACGTGGATGCATATAATCGGTTATGCGAGCACCTGCTTTTAAAAGGCGCATTATATAATGTATCCGATTATTCTTTTCTTCAATGTATGCTCCTACTCCACGATCTATCGCTTCTAAGTCTATTAGTTTGTCTACAACAAACGCAAGTGGCGAAACACCGAATTTGTCTGGTAAGTTAACATCCACATGAGCATCAATAAGTGCGTCAAATAAAGGTCGATGTTCTAAACGATTAGTATTGATAATCAAATTAAGAAGTATAAAGCCTTCAGGACGACTAGAATCGTGTACAATTCTATTTGGGTTAGCACCGCCTTGTAATGCGTTTATTGCTAAACTTATATTAGCTGGTTCAAAAATTCCACCTGCTACAGCATCTTTAAGTTGCTGATCATAATAGATTTGATTAGCAGACTCTGAACCAAATATAAAAAAATTCTTGGTATAATCCATGCCATGAGAGCATAAAGTAGTAGTTAATGCTAATAAATAAATATATTTTTTCATGTTATCCTCTAACTATTATTGTTTTTTATTACTTATATTAATTTAATAATATAGTTTGAATTTGTCAAATGATAAGCATTATTTCTCAGTACTTACCCTAACTTGAGACTTATTAAAACAAACAAGCCAGGATGTTGGGATATCCTGGCTTGTTTGTTAGCTTTAAACGTATATAAATAAAGTATTAAATGCGACCAATACGAATTTTCGCAAGTTTTTTGCTATTTAAATATTTACGGACAGTAGTTTGCATTTCTTCTAATGTCACTGCAGAAAGAGTCTGAGCACGTGTATCAAAGTAATCAGCAGGCATCTGATAAGTATCTTTAAATAATAACGTAGCTGCAATGTGATAATTAGAGGCAAAATTATCTACAAGCGAGTTAACAACTGCTCGTTGAGCTTCTTCAAACTCAGTTTGCGTTACCGTATCAATTGCTGTATCAATTACATTTTCTATAGCTTTTTCAGCTTCTTTAAGCCTATCATTTGATACAATGGTTTTTACCATAATCATACCTGGTTGCTTGTCTACACGTGCAAGTAGAGAGCCACCAATAGTATAAAATAAGCCTGAACGTTCACGCAAATCAAATAAACGAGAACTCATAGAGCCTAAAATACCACCAGTAAATATCTGATCAAATAACAGTAATTTGTCAAAATCTGGGTTGCTTCTGCTAATTGAAAGACCAACATACAGTAAAACAACCTGATCACGTACTATAGGATAATTAATCTCATGAGCAACTACAGTTTCAAGATTTGAAAAGTCTAAATCTTTTACTTCAGGGCCTTGCCATGTAGACAACATTTCCTCAAGCACTTTTTTAAGATCGTATCTATCAAGATTACCTACAATAACCATACGAGCGGCCTTGGGGCTTATATTGGCTTTATAAAACGAGATAAGATCATCACGTGTTATCTTTTGTATACTTTCTAATGTGCCTAGGCTGTTTTTATGATACGGATGCTGTTTGTAGACAACTTCACGCGCAAGGACACTGGCAAATTGTGCCGGACTATCCCAGTAATAATTAATCTCAGCAACCATTTGAGCGCGTACTTTTTCTATTGCTTGAGGATCAAACAGAGCATTTGAAAGAACTTCATTTAAAAGCTCTAATCCTTTAGGCAAATCTACAGCTAGCATGCTTAAGGTCATTTGTCCTGCATTACTATCAAGCGTCATACCATACGAATCAAGTACATTAGCAAACTCTATTGCTGAGTAGTTTTTAGTACCTTCATTGAGCATATGTGCTACAAACATACCAAGCCCCTGAAGATCTTCTGGGTCATAATAATGTTTGGCTTTAAAATCAACGATAATATCTATTTTTGGCAAATAAGCATTGTCATAGTAAAGCACTTTAAGACCATTGCTTAGATGTAAATTATGAGATGTAGGGAACTTAAATGGCTTAGGTTGATGTACTTCTATAGTATAAACGCATTTACCTTCTTCTACTTCTGCTTGACGTGTTCTGCCAGCCAGTATTTGGCTATCTTCTTGATCGGAAATATCTTGCAACTCATGCCAACGAGGTTTGTCTCGCTCAGCAATGGGCAATACTTTACCTTGATGCATACTGCTTGGTCTTAAATAATTTCCTATAAAATCAACTACTTCTTGAGCTAAATGTTCTTTAGGATAATCAGTATAGGTATAAATATAATTTTCGTTACCTGTAGCTAAAAAGTATTTACCAATACCATACGCTTGCTTATGATTATTTTCTAGAAGTGCTAAGTAGTCTACTTCTGTTTTTTTAACAGCACGCATAACTTCATCTTGGGTAATACCAGAAGCTACTACTTGAGCAAGTTCTTGATTAATAATAGCTATAATAGTATCTATATCTTCTTTGTTTTTAGGCTGAAAGTGTATAAAAAATACTCCATAATCAAAAAGATCATAATTAAAAGCTTGTAGTTCAGTTACCAATTCAAGCTCGTCAACTAACTTTTTATACAGACGAGAACTTTTACCTGCTCCTAAAATACACGACACAATATCAATAAGATAGTCTACTGCTTTACGAGCACCAGGAATTATCCAACCTACTATAACTATAGGCTGTGTGATATCACGGTAAATAGCTACTTCATAATTTTTTAAATCAGGTGAATGGTAGTACTGTTCACGAACATAACCCTGAGCTGTTGGGATATTTCCAAATGCTTTATGAGCTTTTTCAAAAACCTCTTGTGCTTCAACATCGCCCACCACTACTAAAGTAGCATTATTAGGCACATAATGATGCTCGTAGAATGCTACCAAATTATCTCGATTTAAGCTCCACAGATCTTGCTTATAACCAATAATGGGATGATGATACGGATGATCAGGAAAAATAGCAGAGATCATAAGCTCAATTACACTTGAAGCATAATCATCTTTGTACATCTTAAGTTCTTGAATAACTGCTTTAAGCTCAGAGTTTAAAAACTCTTCTTTAAAACTAGAACTGCGCATACAATCAGCCATTATAGGCAATGCTTCATGCCAATGTTGCGACGGAAAATCAAACAAATAACCGGTATAATCATACGACGTAAAGGCGTTACAAGAGCCTGACAATTTGTGTGTAATCATATTAATATCACACTCAGATAAGGTACCCGTTCCTTTAAAAATCATATGCTCTATAAGATGAGCTATACCTTTTTCACCAGTTTTTTCATCTTTTGATCCAACATTATACCATAATTGAGTTGATACTTTTGGAATGGTCTTACGGGGCATAACAAGTACTGTTAACCCGTTAGGGAGCACTTGCTTGAAAACGCGCGATGATGGCATAACAACCTCAGTAAATAAATTTTCTATCATATAATAAGTTTTTCTAAGTTTATAATAAGAAGCTCCAAAGAGCAACTTAGCATCTTTTGACAGTCTCTTTAAAATAACTTATAGTATTAATAATAAAATTTTTAAAACAGAAATAATTAATGAGTATAAAAACAGACAGATCAATGAGCTTTACAGATCGCATACATCCCCTACTTATAAGCACTCTTTTTTTTATTATGGGCATTATAGCAGCAGCTCATACTCTCTCTTTTGTTGCATTAAGCTTTTTAGTTGTTAGTGCTCTAGGCATTACACTACTTTTTAACCAGAATGGCAAAAGGGGTGCTTTATATTTAGCTTTTGTTATTATGCTCCCTTTCACTATAGGTTTTTGTCGGTACACACACGTAACACACAGTTACTTTACTGTTAAACAACTTATTACAGATAGGTCCTTTGATTGTACGGGCTGGGTAAGCGAAAACAGTAGTCAGTTAGATCAAAAGCGCTTTAAGCATAAGCTCACAGTAACGCTTACGAGTATTACGCTGCCCGATAAAACAGTGGTTAAAACTCCCTACACACTTACCTTTTATCTTTTACAAAAACCACTGTGTAAACCTGGCGATACGCTTAGTATTAAAAATATTACTATACAAGCTCCTAAGCTAAAGTTTGAACACTACTTACTTAAAGAATCGTCTTTGGGCACCTTGTTTTTGCCAAACATAGACTACACCTGTTTAAGCACGGCACCCTACAGTTTTGCACGTATTTCTGCTGATAATAAACAACGAGTGAGTACAGCACTTACTTACAAATTAAACAAGTTAACACATACGCTTTTTTGTACCATATTTTTAGGAACCAAACCCTCTAATACTCTTTATCTAACGAGCGTAAAAGAACTCTTTTCTTATTGGGGTATTATACATTATTTAGCACGATCAGGACTGCATGTGGCTTTAATTGTTATGATATGGAGCCTACTCCTCTGCTGGCTGCCACTGCCTTATTATTTTAAACAACTACTGCTTATGAGCTTAATAGGGCTTTACACTATTTTAACCTGGTCAAGCATTTCATTTATACGTGCTTTTGTAACCTTTCTGCTCTATAAATTTTGTATTTTCCATAGTCGACCTAGCCATGCTGTGCATATACTTACACTCACAACACTTGGTATACTTACCGCCAATCCCTTACAACTCTTTTTTTTAGATTTTCAGTTAAGCTTTGCTTTAACTTTTGCTTTAGCATGGTTTAATGAAATAAAAATATATTATAAAAATAGTAAAACTATTGAAGCGACAACATAAAGTAACCTACACTAAATGCAGGACACTTAGTTTTTTAAAGGGGACAAAAAAATGTTAACAGTCGTATTTCGTACAAAATTGGCACACTACTTTATTTTATTAACTATTTTTATACAAAGCTTTCACCATACTCTTGCAAATACATCCCTTAAGTCTCCGCTTGAACATTCAACAACTGCTATTTTTTATATGGCTGCGGACAATGATTTATATCCGTTTTCTGAACGCAATATACGGCAAATACGTGCAGTTATTGCCAAATTTGATGAACAAGCAAAAAAGAGACTTAAAATAGCTATTCACATAGATATGCATAGGCCAGGACAGCCTAAAATAACAAGACGCTATTATGTTGACAAACAACAGCTCGTACAAATTGGTAAAGATATGTCCATGGATAGTGGCGACCCACAAACACTGATAGATTGCTGTCGCTGGGCAATTGAAAGTTATCCTGCTGACAATTATGTACTCTTTTTATGGAATCATGGCCTTGGTATAATCGAGCCACCTATTAAGCATGCAATTAACCCTTCACAACTTTTTAAATTTAATGCAACAACCCGACTTGTAGAACTTAACCGTAGTGTGGGATTTTTAGACTATATTACCTCAACTGATAAGCCAAGCCAATCGCTTCAAAAACGGAGCATTTGCTTTGATGACACTACCGGTAATTATTTAACCAATCAAAAGCTTAAGTTCGCTCTTGAAACTGTTTATCACCGCTATTTACATAAAAAAAAGATAACTATATGTTGTGATGCTTGTCTTATGGCGATGATTGAAGTTATTAGTCCTCTTAAAGACTATGTTGATTACTTTATAAGCTCTCAAGAAGTAGAATTAGGTATGGGTTATGATTACACTCACGTTTTTACACCTTTTATTACCACAAGCCTTGATAAACGTGCTTTTGCAACTCATGTGGTATCTTCTTATCAACAA
Organism: Candidatus Dependentiae bacterium; assembly: GCA_013821315.1. Taxonomy (NCBI): domain Bacteria; species Candidatus Babelota bacterium. Next base: position 23,986 of record JACDHA010000008.1, read on the forward strand.
GCATATAACAAGATAACGCAAGATTATACCCAATCAGCAATCGATTTATCCCATTTTTCTGTTATTGATACCAAAGTAGATCAATTAGCCCGCTTACTTATTGAAGGCCTACAAAAACAAAAAAATAGATCCGTAAAAGAGACAATCAGGCTCAGTAAACATAAAAATCTGTGCACAAACTTTGATGAACCAACGTATATAGATTACGGCCATTTTGCAGCAAATATGCTGTTAAATATAGGCCGCTGTGAACTAAAAACTCAAAGCGAAACTCTCCATTTTAGGCAACAAGTAACCACAGTATTGCAACAAACACTAGAAGCTATACGAAGCAGTGTTATAGCTAATGCTACAGGTAAAAATCTAGCTCAAGCACAAGGCCTTTCTATTTATTTTCCTGAAAATCATATTCATACTTCATATCGTCAATCAGTTTTTGCAACAGAACAAACCCAGTGGTATAACTTTTTGACCCATTACTTAACACACTAATAACTCTTAAAGAGCAATAAGCATAGAGCTTTATTGCTCTTTAATTATATCTAACTTATACTTTGAAAAGCTTTATACACGTATATTTTGCGCAACATGCGCAACAAATAGACCTGTTGCACAACGCGCTACATTTTTATTTTTGCTCCAAAAGCAACACTCAAAAATGCAACATTATTACTCTAAATCATCAAAACGCAACAAATACACTTATGGAAACACAAAAAACTAAACAACAACTGCTTGATGACCTGTATGCCCCGTATCAAAAATGCCTACAATGCCCCTTAGGTTTTTTAGGACGTACTAATGTAGTTTTTGGCGAAGGCAATCCTAATACTAAGATACTTTTTGTAGGTGAAGCACCAGGGCGAGAAGAGGATGAACAAGCAAGACCCTTTGTAGGTCGTTCAGGCAAGCTCCTTAATAAAGCACTTGAGCTTGCAGGCATTGCTCGAGAAGATATCTATATAACTAATATAGTAAAATGTCGCCCTCCAGATAATCGAAAACCGCTGCCCATCGAGATAACCACGTGTACCAATATCTTGCTTATCAACCAAATTAAGATTATACAACCTGCTCTTATATGCCCTTTAGGTTCAGTTGCACTTACTACATTGCTTGGGTCAGATTATAAAATAACGCAAGCACGTGGCACAAGTATACAAAAAGAAAGCTTTTTAATTCTACCTGTATATCACCCTTCGTACGTACTACGCAATCAGAGCCTGATGCCTATTTTCTTTCAGGATATTAAAGCTATAAAAGATCAGTTAATTAAGTTAAGCTTGTCTTAAAAACAGCGTTAAAATTGCCAGTCAGCACTATTGGGGGTTCCAAAATTCACCCTGATAATCAAAAAATCGAGTTTTCAGGGTGAAACTATTTTTTTGAAAAAATTGTGGATAACTTGTGGATAACTTGTGAATGAAGCTCAAAAAATTGTGGATAACTTTTAAAAACCACTCCAAAACACTGATCAGCAACATGTTTTAAAAAGGGCATTTTCAAAGACCGCTCTAGATCGAGTTATTCAGACGAAAAAAAAAGTTATCCACAAGTTATCCACACTTCATTCACACTTCATTCACATTTTTTTGACATAGCCAATAAGCGCATTAGATCAGCTTATTGCTAGGTCAAAAACACGAGTTATCCACAAAAAGTGCCTTCACCTACTACTACTATATCTTACAGATATATTTAACTAGTAGTAGGTAACGAGCATAATTGCCACTTTTGCTTTAACAAGTTTCTTAAACGGGTTGTGGTAAAGAGTGCCTACTTCTTACTTCTCTTTTTTGAAAACCTATGGTACACTGGAATTTGAGCATCACTAGAGTTATATAATTATCCAAGGAATACTGTGAAACTGTCGCACGTAATAGACGAACTTTTTGAAGAAAGAGGACTTGATAGGACTGTTGTAAGTACTATCATTTCTGAAGGCATGCTTGCAGCTTATAAAAAAAAGTATCCTGATTTGCCTATAAGTGTAAACTACAACAAAAAAACTGATGAGATAGAAATATCAAGTCAAAAAGAAGTAGTTAACAGTGTAGAAGATGAAGATACACAAATAAGTTTGCGTAAAGCACGTGCTCTTACTGATTCAGCTGAGCTTGGTGCTAGTATTGATGTACCTTTTGAAAAGCCAATTGGTCGTATTGAGATTCTTAAAGCAAAACAAGTTATTGCTCAAAAAATCCGTTCTATTGAAGCAACTGCAGTATACGAAGAATTTAAATCTAAAGAAAACACTATTGTTCATGGCATTGTGCATAAGTGTGAACATAACGGTATTACCGTAAAGCTTCAAGATACTCTTGCTTTTTTGCCTAAGTCGCTTACTATACCCGGTGATAAATGCGTTATTGGTTATACTATTCGAGCATTGCTTAAAGAAGTTTTACCTGAACCTCGTAATGAAAATCAGCTTATTCTTGATCGTACTTCTACCGATTTTTTAAGGAAACTTTTTGAATTAGAAGTACCAGAAGTGTTTGAAAAGCTGGTTGAAATAAAAAAAGTAGTACGAGCTCCAGGATATAAATCAAAAATAATTGTTGTATCTCATGATAAAAATATTGATCCTGTCGGTACTCTTGTAGGAGTTGGAGGAGCACGTATAAAGCCCATACTACGTGAATTGGGTAGTGAAAAAATTGATATTATCGGCTTAAGCCGTTCGCTTGAAGATTTGGTTAAAGATGCGCTAAAGCCTGCAGAAGTTAATCGTGTTGACTTGATTGATAACAAAAATGCTGAAGTATGGTTGGATGAAGATCAACGATCAATAGCTATTGGTAAGATGGGTCAAAATATTGCTTTAGCTTCACAGCTTACTGGAATGAATATCCATTTGGTAAAAAGTGATTTAGATGATGAATCTCGCTCTTCTGCACGTGAATCTTATGACGAATCTTATGGTGAATAAAACGAATGTGCAGACTATAAAAAATGACTAAATTATCAGAAAAATCTCTCACTCAAACAACTACAAACCAAGCTGATGGAGCTATTCCCTTAGTGCCTATGACCGTAGCTGATTTTGCTCTAAAGGCTCAAAAGCCACTAAGCGAAGTTATTATGACGCTTCTCAGGCAAGGTGTTGTAGCTGCTAAAAATCAAGTAATAACAGAAAAAGTTGTTGCGCAACTTGCTCAAACTTATGAACTTGCTGTTGTACAACAAACTAAAACGAAACCTGAAGAAAGTGAGCTTGTTAAAACAAGTTCATCACAAGAAGGTACTTGGCAAGAACGTTTACCTATAGCAGTGGTTATAGGCCACGTAGATCATGGTAAAACTACTTTGCTTGATTTTATACGAAAAACACGTGTAGCAGCCAAAGAAAAAGGTGGCATTACTCAGCATTTAGGTGCTTACGAAGTAGCTACTGCTCATGGTAATATTGTGTTTTTAGACACTCCAGGACATGAAGCATTTTCTATGATGCGTGTTCGTGGTCTTAAAGTTGCTGATATTGCTATACTCGTAATAGCTGCTGATGATGGTGTTATGCCGCAAACAGTAGAAGCTATAAACAGAGCTAAAGCAGTAGGGCTTCCTATTATTGTTGCAGCAAATAAAATTGATAAAGCTACGCCTATGCAGCTAGAAACAGTTAAGCGTCAGCTTGCACAACATGATCTGTTACCTGAAGATTGGGGCGGTCAAACGGTGTGTATTCCTATTTCTGCTAAACTAGGTACGGGTATAGACGAATTGCTTGAAGTTATTTCTCTGCAAGCTCAGTTATTGGATCTTAAAGCTAATATTTCTGTTCCTGCTCAAGGGTATGTACTTGAATCAAAGCTTGAAAAAGGCCGTGGTCCTGTAGCAACAGTTATTTGCTTGCAAGGTGTACTTAACGTAGGAGATTATTTCTCTGCTGGCGCAACTGCTGGTAAAGTCAGCTCTCTTGTTGATTATCTAGGTACTCGTGTAAAAAGTGCTACCCCTGCAATGCCTGTGTCTGTTGCTGGTTTTGAGGCAATGCCTCAAGCAGGTGACATATTTCAAGTAGTTTCTCAAGGGACCCATAAAAAAGGTGCAACAGATGAGCAACTTGAGCAAGCTGTAGCGCTTAATCGTAAGAGATCTTCTACAGAAAATGCTATAAATATTTTAGTTAAAACAGATAATGCTTCATCTCGTGAAGCGTTGCTTAATTCTATAGACAAACTTTCAGGTAAATTACCACGCCAATTTTATATTGTATCTTCTGGCATTGGTAATATTAGTGAAAGTGATGTTGAATTAGCAGCAGATACTCATTCAACTATTTATGGCTTTCATGTTAAAACTTCACCTAATGCTCAAGAATTATTGCAGCGTCAGCGCGTGATAGTAAAACACTTTGATATAATCTATAAATTACTTGAAGATCTTGAAGCATTTGCTGAAGCTGGCAAACCAATAAAGATGGTTACCAAGAAAATAGGTGAAGCTAATGTATTAAAAGTATTTGATATCAAGGGCTTAGGTATTGTTGCTGGTGCCGTTGTGCGCACAGGTCGCTTTATTCGTGATGGTAAAGTAGTTGTATGGCGCGGTAAGCAAAAAGTTGGTGAAGGCTCTATAAAGGGTCTGCAACGTGATAAAAAATCAGTTAAAGAAGTGCATGCAGGTTTTGAGTGTGGATTCTTAGTTGATGGCTTTGATACTTGGTTACCTGATGACCGTGTAGAATGCTTTCAAGAGGTTCCTGCTTAATCTCTTGTATCTATTATTTTATAAATCTATAAAAAGAAGACTCTTTAAAACAGGGTCTTCTTTTTTAGTGTCGTGTTGTGATGATGTATCTATTTTTATTCTGTTTTCTGCTTCTAAAAATCAACAACCAGAGCGCTATAATTTTCTAAGTGCCTAAAATAGTTCTTTGCTGAATACTAAACCCCTTGGTACCATTATAATTTCTGTTTTAGTAGTTACCTCTGTTTTAAAATACAAAAAAAGCTCTGAAAGCGCGCGTTAAAAAAAGTGTTGCTTTTTGGGCTTTTTGCTACCAAAGCAACGTTGTTTTTCGGAAAAGCCTATTAAATAAGGCTTTTTTTGTTGTTGCTTTTTTTGTTTTTGAGGGGCTGTTGTTTTTTTTTTAATTTAGAAGAAACTTAGAAGAGCTTAATGGTTGATATCTGCTATCGTGCAACTACTTTTCTCTCTCCCTTACGTAGTTGTATGGTCAGTAATGGTTACCTAAGCACTGCTTGTAAGAAAGTGATAGTTAGAGACTTTAAGGCTATGTATACTACAATTCCTTCTTAGCTCTCGCTTTAAGTCTTTAACTATTGCTATCTTATTTCTTCACAGAGTAAACTTTTCAGTACAGTTAAATTCATTTCATCTTCATCTGGGCTGTCTTTTGGTGTTTCTAAAATTTTAGGTATATCAAAGAACCGCTTGTCATTCATAATAAGTCTAAATGGCTCAAGGCCCAAGCATCCTTTTCCTATGTCTTCATGTCTGTCGACATGTGAGTTTAAACCTTTTTTAGAATCATTAATATGCATTGCTTTAAGATGCTCAAGGCCTATAATCTTATCAAAGGCATCCCAAAGAGCTGTATATGCTTGTGGTGTGGTAAAATCATAGCCTGCTGCAAAAGCATGACACGTATCAAAACAGATACCAATCCGTTCCGGGCGTGTTATTGATTGACGCAAATAGGCTAATTGCTCAAAATTATAGCCAACAGAAGTCCCTTGACCTGCGGTGTTTTCTAGCAAGATCATCACGTTGGTAGTGTCTTCTCCTAATACTTGTGATAATTCACGTGCAATTTGTTTAAGACATTCGGTTGCTGGTAGAGTGCCTGAACCAGGATGAAGTACCAAATACTGTATACCAAGTTGATTGCAGCGTAGCAGCTCATAATAAAGAGCTTGAGCAGATTTTTGGACTATTTCAGTTGATACAGAGCCTAGATTAATAAGATAGCTTGCATGAGCAATAATTGTAGTAATGCCCGTTTCTTTTTTTGCTTGCTTGAAGTTAGCAACAGATTCAGGGGAAAATTCTTTGGTATTCCACTGCCTGTTGCTTGAGGTAAAAAGCTGTATTGCAGTGCATCCTAAAGCAGCACCTCTATATAAAGCTTGTTCAACACCCCCTGCAATAGACATATGTGAACCTAATAATAACGTATATTTCATAAAAACTTTCCAGCTTATACTTTTGACTGATTTTTTTAAGTATACTATAGCGCTGCTTTAAATGGCTAAAAATATCACTAATAGATGCTCATTTTAACAAAATTATGACAAATTCAAATTTCCTATTAACTTGCAGTCAAGTTCAGGCTATACTATTATTCTTGGTCTTTAAAAAAAAGGTATTAGTAGGGGCGCGTTAAGAGAAATAATAGTTATACACCCCGAGGAGGATTTCATGGATTGGCAAAGGCGCTTATATAGTGCACTGGTCTTATTATATGCGTTAACAGGTAGTAGTAAAGCTCAAGAGCTACTGCTCGATACAGCAGATACAGCTTCAGAAGCAGTTGGTAGTGTAGCCCAAAAAAGCAACGCTGTTAAAGAAGTTAATCATACCACGCAAGTAGAAACTGAAAAAAAAGTAGTTAAACAAGAAGAAAAACAAGTAAAAGAAAAAGAAATTCCTAGAAAAAGCCCGTTAAGATATATTGCTGGTGATAGCGAGTTTAAGTTTAGTACAAAGTTGCGATTACCAGAACTTTTCTATGGCAGAAACATACGTCTTCTCAATAACGCTAATCCAACCGACCAGGTGCTCTTTGCACGTCATACCTTAGATTTATATTATGAGTATAGATTTGGTCAAGCTAGCAGAGGCTATGATGTTGTTTTAGGTAAATTAAACGTGCGTAATAAAGGTGTTTGGGGTGATCCTGAATCTATTTCGCCAGTAACTGATAGTGAAGTTAAAGCAGTAGATGCTCTTTTTGGTAATCATAGACATTTTATTGCACGTCATATTTTATGGATTCGTGAATTATGGTTGCAGTTTGCTGTAAGTGATCTTTTAGGTATACCTACATGTAATTACCATACACTTACTTTAGGAGCATTTCCTTTCGAGCTTGGTTACGGTATTTCTTTGGGTACTGCTTATGCTACCGATGCAACAGACCTTGGTTTTTATTCTGAAAGTGCTATTGATCAATACGCTTTTGGTGCTAAACTTTCAGGAGAGCTTGTTAAAGATAGATTAAGTTATGATTTCTATGCAGCTATCTTAAATAATAAATCAGCTACTTTTGATAATGTTAATGCAAGCATTCGCAGTCAACAATACGGCCATCGTAATGATCCTGCGCGTGGTTTTGGTGTAATTAACTATGTAGTTGCTAGCCGTTTACGCTGGAGACCTATAGTAGCTCAATTTACTAAAGCAGAGTTTGAGCCGTATATACTCTATAATAGTAATCCAGAGCAACGCATTGAATTTTTAGGTGACTCAGAAAGCAAGTTAACAACCATAGGGCTTTCAGGTGATTTTGCAGTTAATAAATTTGACTTTGGTTTTGATACAGCATTAAACTTTGGACGCCAAAAAGTATTTGGTTTTGACAGAAATATTATAGTTCTTGGAAAAGATGATACTACCGGTGTGCTTAAAGAAACTAATAAACGTGTTTTACAGTCACCTGTAAAAGGAAAAATACCTACTTCTAGGCAATTAGCGGTAAACGTATCTGCAAACCAAAATATTATTAATAACTCACCTCAGGCAGCTGCTCAAAATGGTAAATTAATAGAAACAGATCAGCCAAGTGTGTTAGGTGATTTATATAACGACGCTAATAGATTTACTGATCCCTATACTAATATATTTAGAGGTTCTATGTTTGTGTTTGACATAAACTATAGAATACCAGAGCTTGATCTTAAATTAAGTTCTGCTTTAGGTTTTGCATCAGGTGACAGAAACCCCAATCGCGATGAAGAATTTCCTGGAGACAGTGAGTTTGATGATTTTTATGATGGCTTTATTGGCCTTCAAGAGAGTTTTTCTGGTAAGCGTGTAAAAAGTTATGTTATTTTAAGTGGCGTCGGTAAAGCACCTCGTCCACTGGCATTTCCAACACCTGAGACTTTTGAGCCGTTTCCTACAACTATAAGTCGCTTTAGCAATTTAGTGTTTACTGGTGCGGGAATAACGTGGAAACCCTGCTGGAGTTGTCGTAAGTGGGAAATAAATCCTAACGTTCTTGCTTTCTGGGTTGATAGACCACTAAGATCTTTTAATGGCGCAACACAAGCTAATAGATTTACTGATGCTCGTCCCTTTTTAGGTACTGAACTTAACGTGTTTTTTGAGTCTGAATTACTTCCTGATTTACGCTTTTTTGGTGTAGGGGCAGTGTTCTTTCCAGGAACATTCTATAAAGACCTTAAAGGTAGACCGCTTAATAAAGCGCAACAAGAATTTGATAAGCAGTTACAAGGCAATGGTAGCTCAAATCTAGCTCCACGAGTGCCATTTCTTGGTACTGATAATGCTTATTTCTTAAACTTAGGATTAGAATACAGATACTAACCTACGGTATAGGTAGAAAAAGAGGCTTAGCTTAATGCTAGGCCTCTTTTTGTGCTTTAATCCTGTTGTGTATTATTTCTGATTATGCAACACTAAGAGCATAAAATAAATTAAGCATGCAGTAACAAAGTAGTGCACTTATTGCAATTAGAGCTATTGTTAATAATAGCAGGAGGTAGAATGGTTCAAAAATTACTCACTATACAAATTAAACTAAGATCCGTGCTTTTTATAGCAGGCATGAGTATAGGTAGCTTTTCTACTAATGTGAAAGCTATGGATTCAGTGGTAGCATCAATAAAATCACAAGCTGAAGGTCTAAAAAAATGTGGAATAGATTTTATAGAATCTGCTCTGCCAAACTATGTAGCTCCCAATCAGCCGGTGTTGGCACCTAGTACAATGCCTTTATTTCCTATTCCCGCTGTAGTAACAAATACGCTTGGATCATTATCAAATCCTCTAGATAGTGCCGTTAACATAGTAATGGATAGAATTGATAAAAGTGGTGTTGATCTTGTAGGTAAAGTTGATGTTGTTGGTCAAAATTTAGCTAATCAAATCGCCATCAAGACTGATACTATTAGTAAAAATCTTGTAACTACTGTTAATAAAAGTATGGATGCTTTAGCAAGTAAAACATTACAACAAGTGAGCGGTATTAGTGATGCTACATTACATCAACTAGACGTTGTTTCCAAAGGTTTAGTTGAAACAGTAGATGTAAGATTAAAGTCTTTAATGGCACAAACAACATCTGAACTACAAAAAATTTCTAGGCAACTTGTGCAAGATGTTGATAACAAAACAAATGCAACGCTTGATAAGACTACTCAAGCAATAGATACTATGCAGAAGAAGGTAATTGACGACGTTAACAAAAAAACTACTAAAGTATTACAAGATATAGACGCTATGCGCACTGACACATTAACTCAAGTAGATTTAAAGCTTAACCAAACACTTAAAAATGGTGCTGTGCTTGTTGGTGGTGTTATAGTAACAAGTATTATTGCTTGGTACGGGCTTAAATTTATTCATACACAAGTTGATAAACATTATGGTAAACCAAAATTATTTAGTCATACCTCTAAAAAGAATCTGTATCAAAGAATAAAAGAGCTGGTCCATAAGCCTATTGTAGAGCTTCCAGTTATTATTTCTACTCCTGAAAAAGAACGTTTACTTAATGGTGTAATTGAGTCTACTAAAATAATTAATACCAAAATTAAAGCGGGCAACCCCCACTTAAAATACAGTAATTTGTTGCTTTGGGGTCCCCCTGGCACGGGTAAAACTATGTTTGCTCAAAAGCTTGCTAAAGCTTCAGGAATGGAATTCAGAATGATGAGTGGTGGCGATGTGTCTAAACTTGAACTCGGGGATGCTCTTGTTTCTCTTGATGAAGTATTTAGCTTTGCACGTAAAAGCAAGCAAGGTCTAGTATTATTTGTAGATGAGGCAGACTCATTTTTAGCAGATCGTACCAAGCTAAAAACTGATAGTCCAACACGAAAACTTGTAGACAAATTTTTAAGTGAAACAGGATCGAGTAGCAATAAGTTTATGCTTGTATTTGCCACAAACCATGAAGATGTTCTAGATGAAGCAGTAAAAGATCGTATAACGGAATCGATTAAAATGGAATTACCTACCCATGCTGAACGAGCAGGAATACTTAAGTTATACCGCAATAAGCATTTAATGGATCCTGAATATAACTCAGCTGAGTTTATTATATCGGTTACTACTTGTTTAAACGATGATAAAATTGAACAAATAGCAAGCCAATTAGAAGGCCTTTCTGGGCGTAATCTGGAAAACGTTATTTATGGCTTTAGAAACGCGGCCGACTTAACTGTTTTAGGAACGTTAACGCCAGAAATTATTAGATCTGTAGTAAAACGTGCTCTTGTTAAACATGTACAATTTAGTAAAAAAATATCTAATTCAGAGTCCGCGCTACTCGTGCAATTAAACCCTGCAGCCGAAGAGCTACTTCAAACTGCTGTAGCTGCTTAACGCATAAAGTATTTAAAAAAAAGAGAGCTGTCTAAACTATTTTAGACAGCTCTCTTTTTTTTTGAATTTAAGTGTTTATTCTTTTACTAGACAAGAGACTAAGATGACCATTTGTGTAAATATCAAAAATTATTATACTTAAAAAGCTTAGATTAAATCTAGCATATTATTACAGATATAAAAACTAGCAAAAATAAACTTTGGAGAACACGTGATACTTAACAATTTAATGAGTAGTAAGCGAAGTATATGTGCTGTAGTGCTTTGCTCTTTTTTAATGCAAAATTCTCTTATGGCTGGTCTAGGTGGCTATCTTTTACATTATGCAGTAGTTGCGGGCTACTACACAGGTATAACAGCAGAAAGCGCTTGGGAGAAATCATCAAAAGCAGTCCATGAAGCAACAGTAAAGAGTGCTCAAGTCCGTGAAAGCTTACAAAAAAAAGCTGGTCAAGCAGCGGCTAATGTAGTAAAACCTGTTACAGATGTTTTACTTGATAGAGTAGATGTGAGTGCAGATAAAATTATGCAGCATATGGATAAAATACAAAATGAGATTGGTGATCATTTAAATAGTTCATTTAATAAAATGTTGCCTAAAATTGCTGTTCTAACAGCAGCGGTTGGTGTTACGGGTATTAGTGCTTTTTATGCTTCTAAATTTATATGGCATCAAATTGACAAACATTACGCAAAACCACAATTGTTTACAGAAACTTCCCAAAAAAGTCTTTATCAGCAGTTACACGATATAGTAAGAAAACCTATACCAGCAAAATCTCCGGTAATAATAGCATTGCCAGAAAAAAAGAAAGTGCTTGCCGATATTGTTACATCAACCAGAATGATTAATACAAAAATAAAAGCCCGTGATCCTCATGCAAAATATAGAAATTTACTTCTTTGGGGCCCTCCGGGAACGGGTAAAAGTTTGTTTGCTCAAACACTTTTGCGAGCTTCAGGCATGGACTTTAGAGTTATGAGTGGTTCAGATATTGTTAAGATGGGTAAAGTCAGTAAATCTCTTCAAGCAATTGAAGAAGTATTTGCTTTAGCTAAAAAAAGCAAAAAGGGCTTTATTCTCTTTATAGATAAAGCAGATTCTTTTTTAGTGCAACGTGACCCTTTTGATAAAAGAAAGACAGACTCAAATATTTTAGTAAATAAATTTTTACATGAACTTTCTCAAGCACGTAGCAGTCTTATGCTTGTTCTTGCAACAGATAATAAAGATATTCTTGATAATGGCTTAAAAGATGCTATTGGTCAGTCTGTTAAAATGGAACTACCAACTCATGCTGAACGAGTAGGTATTTTGCGTCTTTATAGAGATAAAATTTTACTTGATGTTAAGCATAATTCAACTGAATTTAACTTATCAGTAGGCAGTATTTTAACTGATGATAAAATCAAACAAATGGCTAGCCAATTAGAAGGGCTATCAGGTAAAAACCTTGAAGATGTTATTGACGGTATTAGAAACGAAGTTAACTCTTCTTCTTCTGCAGGTGTAGTAACTTCTGAAATTGTCAGAGCAGTTACTAAGCGGTCTCTTATTAAGCATAAAGATTTTAAAGAGCTCGAACAGGTTAATAAAGCATTACCCGTATCTATGCCTTTAAATCCTGCTGCTGCAGAGTTACTTGCAAATTAATACAAAAAAAAGCTAACTATAATGATTTAAAACAAGGGCGGTAAAGAACTATTTTTTTACCGCCCTTTTGTATGTTATTTAACAGCAGCTTTTTGTTCTTTAGCTGTTTCTTTAACTTCATTAACGACTGCTTTTATTTGCTCTTCAGCTTTATCTTCTATTGCTTGAATTTCTTTTTTAGCTTGAGCAGCTTGTGTTTCAACTACTTTTTCTTCTTTAGTCTTAAACCAGTTAGTAGCTTGTACTGACATGATGCTAGTTGCAGCTAACAGTAATAATAAAGTACGTGCGTTCATCTTAAAACTCCTTGAAATGTTAATAAAATAGTGACAACTATAGAGGATACACTTAAATTATATTCAATTTGAATATGAAAAATCAAGAGTTTTAATTTCTCTTCTCTTATCTAAGCTTTACTTGCTTACGATTTTTTAAAAATTCTCAACACATCTTTGAAGCTTATAACAAGAGTAAAAACAAGAAACGCTACTAAAGAAAGAGTACTTATAAGATCGTAGGTAGTGCTTTCTAGTTCTTTTCCAGTAAACGCCTCGATAGAATAAACAAGTAGTTGGCCCCCATCAAAAAAGGGCAGCGGGATAAGATTAAAAAATGCTACATTAAGGCTCAATGCTGCTAGTATAAGGCCGTAGGAAGAAAAGCCTGATTGAGCTGCCCTACTTATAAGGCTAATAATGCCGAGTGGTCCAATAAATTGGGCGCCCTTTTTTGCTAAGGGTTCAGTGATAGTAACTTGTTGCTCTTTTGCTTTTATACCAAACCGCTTTAGCATAGCCCGTAAAGCTAATACGCTCAGCCCAAAAAGTATATTAAAAAGTATGCCACCAAGTAGTATTAACACTTTCTGCCAATAGGGCTTAGAGATAAAAGAATACGGGAGTAGCCACTTAGGAGTAGTTGTATCAACTCCAGCAATTGAAACATAACCACCAACAGGAAATGCTGCAAGTACAAACTCTGTGTTCGAGATCTCTTTTTTGAGTAGAGCCGGTCCAAAACCAATAGAAAAGCGTGGTGTATGCACACCAAAAAGTTTACAAAAGCTCCAGTGACCAAGCTCATGAATAGTTATTACGCCTGTTAAGCCTATAAGCGCTACACAGATAAATACCAAATTTTTTATAAAGTCTTTAAACATGAGGCCATTTCTTTTTAAGCTAACTGTGTGTTGTTATTACACTAGCGTACAATCTGTTGTTAATGCAAGCTATTAGATTACATGAGGGAAACTATGAATACTAACTTGGTTAAGACATTTACAGCGTATCTTAATACTAAACCAGATACCCTTACTTTTTCGATTATAGCTTTACGGGTTATTATTGCCTATTTTTGTGCAGTGATAATAATACGTATAGCAAAGCAACGTCTTATGGGTAAGTATACGGCGCTTGATCTTGTAGTATTATTAATGCTTGGCTCTTTGTTGGGAAGCTCCATAATAAGTACAATACCATTTTTTTTAACATTATCAGTGGCTTTTGTTTTAATTGCTTGTCACTGGATCTTTTGTGCACTCACTTTTTACTCAAATACAGCGGGCAAATGGCTTAAAGGCCGTACGTATGTACTTATAGAAAATGGGACTATTAACTGGGAAAATTTACGCGTAAGCTACATAAGCGAAAATGATTTAATGAGCGCTTTACGTACTAATGCTCATATAATTGATCCCCTAGATGTAAAACTAGCAATTCTTGAGCGTAGTGGCCATATTAGTGTTATTCTTCAAGAAAGCACCTCTTGTAGAGCAGAGATGGCTTTAGAAAAAGATACGCAAAAAGTAAATACAGAGTTTAAGTAATAGTACTCATTACCCTACTCGTGACTAACGTAATAGTTCTGGTAAACTGAAAGCTAGAATATATTTTTACAAAACTAAGGAAACGAGCATGGAATTTTTTGAGCGTACTACAGGTTGTGGTCTAGTTACTCAAGAGTATTTGCAAAAAACGATTACTCTAGCTGGTTGGGTTAATAAAAGACGTGACCATGGGGGGCTTATTTTTGTTGATCTACGAGATCGTAGCGGCCTCATGCAACTAGTGTTTAATCATACTGTATCTACTTCTGCACATGACGCAGCCCAACAGTTACGTTCAGAGTATGTTATTTCTGTCTCTGGCCGCGTTGTAGAACGAGCTCCAGGAACCATTAATAAAGATCTTCCCACAGGTCATTTTGAACTACAAGTTGAACAGCTTACTATTTTAAACAAAGCTAAAACATTACCCTTCAGTTTAGAAGAAGCAGACTCAGTAGATGAAGAACTTCGTCTCAAATACCGCTATATCGATTTACGTCGCCCTGAAATGATGCATAAGCTTGCTATGCGCCATAAACTTATCTTCTCTTTGCGCCAAACACTCGATAAAGCAGGTTTTTACGAAGTAGAAACACCCATACTTACTAAAAATACTGCTGAAGGCGCTCGTGAGTTTTTAGTACCCTCACGTATTCATAAAGGCTCATTTTATGCTTTACCTCAGTCGCCGCAGCTTTATAAACAGATTTTAATGGCGGGTGGCGTAGAACGGTACTTTCAAATAGCGCGTTGCTTTAGAGATGAAGACTTACGTGCCGATAGACAGCCAGAGTTCACGCAGCTTGACATGGAAATGTCATTTATAAAAGAACAAGATATTCAGACTATTATAGAAAATTTACTTCAGAACATATTTAAAGATCTCTTTCATATACCTCTGAGTTTGCCTTTACAGCGTATGACGTATGATCATGCGTTTAGCACCTATGGCTCAGATAAACCTGATTTACGTTTTGATATGCCTATTTATGATGTAGGATCCGTATTTAAAGACACTGAGCTCTCTTTTATCAAATCTATTTTAGATAAAAAGGGTAAAGTTGGTGCCCTACATGTTAAAAATCATACCTTTACCCGCTCAGAGCTTGAGCATTGGGTGGCTCAGGCACTTAAAAACGGTGCTAAAGGCCTTGTCTGGATACGCTTTAATCAAGATGGTACCCCAGATGCTCCGGTAGCAAAGTTCTTGCCAAAAGATTTTCTTGCACGTATGCAAACAGTTATTCCTGAGCTTACACAACAAGACACTCTGTTTTTAGTTGCTGCAAGCTATAAAGACGCGTGGAATCAGCTTGGTAAACTACGTTTACAATTGGCTCATGCGCTTGATCTTATACCAAAAGATGCTGTTAAGTTGCTTTGGGTAACCGATTTTCCTTTACTTGAGTATGACGAACAATCAAAACGCTGGTCTTCAGTGCATCATCCGTTTACTGCTCCTCAAGAAGGCTGGGAACACCAAAAACCAGAAGATATCAAAGCACGTGGCTATGACGTTGTATTCAATGGCATAGAGCTTGGTGGCGGTTCTATTCGTATTCATAACCCAGAAATACAACGCAAAGTATTTGAATTTTTGGGCCTTAATAAAGCAGAAATGGAAAGTCATTTTGGGTTTTTGTTTGAAGCACAAGAGCTTGGTTTTCCGCCACATGGCGGTATAGCACTTGGCATTGATCGCCTTGTAATGTTATTGCTTGGTTGCCAGTCAATACGGGAAGTTATAGCGTTTCCTAAAACACAAAGTGGTTATGATCCTATGATGCAAGCTCCAACTCCAGTTGATGCGGCTAAACTTATAGATTATGGCTTAAAACTACTACCACACGATAAAAAATAGTCGCTTTATACTCATGAGGGCTCCGATCTGGAGCCCTTTTTTAATTTTCTTTTTACAATCTATAGACATTTATTGGTGTAATTACTAGGATAGCTTTTGTGAAGTTATTCTATTTAACCATTAAAGGAGAACTATGGTTACAGTTATGCGTAAGCAGTCTTTTTTTTCATTATTATTACTTACTCTTGCAGTTACCAGAATATTTGGTAGCGCTACAGAAGCAGAGCTTCTTGCAGCTAGTCAAGAAGTAAACGAATCAGTTACAAGAGCTGGTTCTAACGGTTCATTTTGTAATCTAACAGTGAGCAATTTGCTTAAAGCAAATAACGTATCTGTAAGAGGTAATGAGCTTATTTGTGGTGACTTGAGAGTTCGTGGAAGCGAACGTATTGATGGCGACTTATTTGTTGGTGGCAGAATTACAAGCCCAGGTGGTATTGGAGCTGATATTTGCGCAGAAGGCGGCGTAATTCCTTGTGCTATAACTGTAAATGGTCTTACTTCTAACGGCGATTTAACGGTTAATGGCAACGAAACTATTAATGGCGATTTAACTGTTAATGGTGACGAAATCATCAATGGTGATTTAACGGTTACTGGTACAGTTAATGGTACTTTTCCTGTAACTTCATCACAAGTTGTTGAAGCACTTTGCTCAAATGGCCCAGCAACAATTGATTGCGCTGTTACTTTTCAGAGCGACGTAACTGTTAATGGTGATTTAACTGTTGATGGTGATACAACCTTAAATGGCCTTACCTATACTTGTACACTTCCAGATGGAACACGTGTTCTTAATCCTATTGGTAACCAATGCGAATCCTGTTTAGAAGAAGTACGTGGAAATGCACAATTGCAAACTACTCAAGGTTTAGCTACTGCTCTTAACCTTATTTTAGGTCTTCCACCATTAGGTTTAGAAATACCTAATGTAGGTCTTCTTCCTATGGACCTAACAGCACCTGTTGTAGCGACTGGTCTTCCAGGAGCGGGAACAGATACAGGAGCATGCTACAGATTAGAAGCTGTAACGGTAAATGGTGCAATTGACCCTAACGCGGTAAGAGTTGTATTTACTAATGCAGCAGGCCAAGATCAACCTTTTACTGGTGTTCCAACTGTTGTAGCTACAGCTCAAGTGTCACCACTACTTAGAACTACTGGAGGTGCACTTGTTCCTCTAGATGTTAATTTCCCATTATCAGGTTATGTGGAAATTAGAGAATTAACCGCTGCTTCTGTAGTATTAAGAAACTTAGTACCAAACTTTATATCACCATTAGGTGTTTCGGTTAATCTTCCAAATATTGTTGTTCCTGCTCTTCCGAATCCTCTCGATCCTGCTTCAGTACTTGCTTTTGCTACCTCAATAATCGCAGCTTTAACGGCTTTAGACAACGCTAATTTAACACAAGCGTTAAGCATTAATGCTTCACTTTTAGGCTTAGGTAACATTATTGATTTCCAAATTATTGGGCCTGTTGCTTAATTAATTTACAAATCTAAAAGAAGAGAGACACGTAATTGTACGTGTCTCTCTTCTTTTAAAAAAGCTTTTAATTATTTATTGAATTTCTCAAAAAAGCTTGGCTTATTAAGCAGAGCGTCAATAAGTTCACATCTAATAGTAACGCTTTTGCCTGTACTTGTTTTTATAACTAAATCTTTTGCTGGAGCATTTTTGTTAAGGCTTTCTATTTGTTTTTGTAGCACTGAAAGTTCTATAAAACCGTAAGCTGGATGATTTTGTAGCAGAGCACTTGAAGTGCCTATTTTTTTTAGTGGGTCCAAGTTGTTCAGGCTAATTTCAATAGGGTAGATTATATAGCGACCATTGTTTGCTTTAAGCACACAGGTTGTTTGTAAACATTGGCTTTTAAGCAATGCAAAAATATCTTCGTACGTGCTATTTGATCGTGTTGAAAAGTTACGTGCAGCGGTCCATACAGGATTATTATTATCTTTTTTAACTTGGGTACCACCAAAATCACCGTAGAAATGGAGTTTGCCTGGTAGCTTGCCAAGTACCATATATTTTTTATTGTTATGTTCTAAAATAGGCAGTATACCTGCATGGCTATAATATTGCTTACGCTGCTTTTTTGAATAAGTTGGGCTAGTATGTGTGCTATACAATGCAGAGCAACTAAAAGGCTTATAAGCTAAAAAGAATAGCAAAGCGCCTAGTTGCAGTAGTTTTTTGTTCATTAAAGTCTCTCCCTTTAAGATACTTATTTATACGTGCTTCATGTGTAAGTATAGAAAACTTTTATTTTAGACATCAATAGTATTTTGTAAATTTTAAAATTGAAAACTAAATGCCAATTGGACTTATAGATTTTCAACAATCAGTGCACGGGCTTATGGTGCACTGATAACTACTCTACTCTTAGCTTAAATATTTTTTAAGTAGTTCGTTTATAAGTTGCGGATTACCTTTGCCTTTAGTTTTTTGCATTGCTTGTCCTACAAAAAAGCCAAGTAAACGTTCGTTTCCAGCTTTATAATCGGCTACTACTTTTGGATTAGCCTCCACTATTTCTTTTATTAAAACTTCTAATTCTTGAGAGTTATCCTCTTGCTCAAGGCCCTTTTCTTTTACAATAACGTCTGGTTGCTCGCCCGTACGCGCCATAAGTGCAAATACTTCTTGAGCTGCTCTATTATTTATAGCCCCTTTGCTTATGAGCTCTACTAATTGAGCAAGCATAACCGGGGTAATTTTACAATCATTTAAGCTTATCTTTTGATCTTTAAGGAGACCCATTATATCACGCAGCACCCAGTTGATAAGCTGTTTGCTTTGAGTATGTTGAGCGGCTGTTTGGTAGTAATTAGCAAGTTGCTGATCGTTTACTAAAATTTCAGCTTCATAAGCGCTTAGGGTATGCTGAGTTTGTAAACGTTCTAATTTTGCCCAAGGAAGTTCTGGCATTGCTGCGCGTGTTGCTTCTATAGTAGCTGGATCGAGAGCAATAAGAGGCAAATCAGGATCATCAAAATAACGGTAATCTGCAGCTTCTTCTTTGCTACGCATTGATTCTGTTTTGCGATCTTTAGTGTTCCAAAGGCGTGTCTCTTGTTTTACCTTACCGCCCTCTTCTATGAGTTCAATTTGGCGCTCTGTTTCATACTCAATAGCATCAGAAATAAACTTAAACGAGTTAATATTTTTAAGTTCGCATTTGGTGCCTAGTTGTGGTGCCCCTTTTTTGCGTACTGATATGTTGGTATCAGCTCTAAAAGCCCCGTCTTCCATATTGCCTGAGCAGATATCGAGATACTGTACAATAAGGCGTAGGGCCTTAAGATACTCACGTGCCTCGTAAGCGCTTGAAATATCAGGATAGGTAACTATTTCTAGTAACGGTGTACCGGTACGATTTAAATCAACAAAACTTTCGTTGCTGTGATTCGAGTGAATATTTTTACCAGCATCTTCTTCCATATGGATACGGATTAATCGAATATGCTTAACAGAGCCATCTTCAAGTCTGATAGGCACGTAGCCTTCGCTGCAGATAGGTCTGTCGCTTTGGGTAATTTGATAATTTTTAGGTAAATCAGGGTAAAAATAGTGTTTACGTGCAAAGCAAGAAACAGGTGTTAAAGTACAATTTGTTGCTAGACCTGCTTTTATGGCAGCAGAGACTACTTCTTTATTTAAAACAGGAAGTACTCCTGGTTGCCCGGTACAAATTTGGCAAATATTAGTATTAGGATGAGTTGTTATGCTGTTGGAACAAGTACAAAAAATTTTACTGTTAGTTTTTAGCTGAACGTGTACCTCAATACCAATAGTTGTTTCATAATCAGGGTAGCGAGAAAAAATAGAAGTTTCTTGGCTCATGGGGTTCCTTTGCTAAAATAATTTAGGGCTGCTACAAGCTGCTTATAGATATAAAGTATCATAAAACTCTTTTTTTGCCTACTTGCTTACCTGCTTTTTTGCCTGTTTTTTTACGGCCACAAATAACCCAGTAACCCAGCTCACAAGTAAGGCATAGACAGCTTGCGATTGCCCCACCTATAAAATTGATACCTACATCTTTAATGCTACCCTCACGGGTAAGCGTAAAGCGTTGTCCAAGCTCAAGTAAGGCTCCAAAACTTGTAGCAAGCAGTAAAGCGGCACAGTAGGCTGAAAAGCGTTTATACTGTGTAGTTGTTCTAAAAATAAAAGTTAGTAACGCTGTCAGCGTAAAATAGGCCATTTTGTGGCCAGTCTTAATATGCACGTACCGTTTTAGAGGATGGATGAAAGATCGAGGGAGTAATGTGCAGAGCGTAATAAATATAAGAAGCCCCGTTAACAGAAGGTATAGAGCGATCTTTTTGTATTTTTGTACCATTATATCCCTTATGAGAGTAGTTCTCTTAGAGAGTGTCTAAAGAGTATTTTTCGTCTTAATGCTAGTATAGCATACCCGAAGTATAGTGTTAGCTTGAATATGATATGTATTTTTATTTTATTTTAATAATATTTAATTAACTTATTGTAATTTAAATTAAGTTTCGTGTATAATAATAAATAAGATAGATAATTATACTATTAACATTAAAGGTACCCCATGAAAAATCTTACTTTTAGTTATTTATGTATGCTGGCCTTGTTTAGTATAGGCATTATTACCCTACAAAAAACACTTTTTGGTGCGTGTTGTGGTAAAGAGCAACGTGAACAATCAGCATGCCCTAATGAAAGTTGCGACTGGGAACGTAGTGATACCAAATGCAATCAAGATGACGAGTGTTGTCCTGGTAAACGTTGTAATAGTTTTGGCTATTGTGAGCGTTGCTAATAGCAAACCTAGTATGAGAACAGCCACACTATCGGCTGCGGCTTATTATTTACAAAATCAAGCTAACCTAGTCAAGTAGCTTTTTACATTAAGAAATAATTAAAAAGCAAACGTATGCATAAACGTGTACGTTTACTTTTTAATGTCTTAACACAAATACAAGAAATAGCTTATTTAATGTGTTTACTTCCTAAAGAGTTAATCCTGTAAATAGTACTTATATCTTAAAATACCTAAATACTTACTTAAACAATAAAACTGTTAAAACTGCTAAAGGCAGCTTTAACATACTCACTGCTATTATCAACAATAGCATCAATTGTTACTTAAACACTACTAGAGCTATTTATTACAAGTAATAATTGGTGTCAACCTGCTCTATTACCTACTGATACAAGTATTTATGTTTATAATGTTAAAAGCATATTCCCCTCCGGTTGTGTACGTTGATTACTTATACAGCAACACCTGTAATGGGTTATAAAAGCATGTTTTTGTGCGTAGTAGATAAGGTAATAAAAAGCATAAACCAGTTGTTAACAGGTATTTCTACCATAAACATAAAGTACTTTTACGTATGTAATAGAGCCTGTTGCTAGTATTTATAGTAATAACCACAACGTATACAAACCCTGTATTATAAGTGAAAATGCTTTTGTAGTTTACCCAGTTAATCAGGCTGATGTTTGTCTTTTTTGTATTTATGATAACTACACTAACGCTTACAAAGGCCACCAATCGGCCATTTATTCTTTTACATAAATATATCTAATGTCTTTATTTAGCCCTATTTTAGGTAATACATTAATTGGTGTAATGGTACTCAATAGATACTATTTATGCTTTAAACACTTATAGATTAAATACCTTAAATGTTTGTATACCTTACTATAAGGGTATTACTGTTATTGTAACTATTGGCAGGAAAACAGATGTATACGGGCTTTTAAGTAAGGGATATAATAGATTCTTTACAGATATTACGGCTGTAACTGCTTAGGGTAATAATACTGTTAAAGGTATGCTTTAAAAGTTTTATCATAAATGTTGTTAAACCTGTTATTGGTGTGATAGCATACACCTATATAAGATGAAAACAGAAGGGTAGTTATGAGAAGAATTGCAATTATCAATCAAAAGGGTGGTAGTGGAAAAACTACTACTACAGTTAACTTAGCGGCAGCTTTAGCTTTAAAAAAACGCAAAGTGCTTGTAATAGACTTAGATCCTCAAGCATCTACTTCGTTATGGTTTGGTATGACCAATAACGATCGTGGGTTACTAAGATTATTTACTGAAGATATTTCTATTAATACCATTATTTTGCCTACAACTATTGAAGGTCTAAGTGTTATTCCTGCATCTTCGTGGCTTTTTGGTTTAGAAAAAGCTCTTGCTAATGAGTTTGGTGCAGAAACTATTTTAAGGCAACGCTTACAAGCAGTTGATAAGTCAATCGATTATATACTTATAGATTGTCCTCCTACGCTTGGTATTTTAACCGTTAACGCCTTAACTTCATGTGACGAAGTAATTGTGCCGGTTGAAGCACGTATTATGGCTCTTGCAGGACTAGTGCAACTATTACAAACAGTTGAAATTATTAAAAGCAGACTTAATAGCATGCTTAAAATATCAGGTATAGTAGCTTGTCGTGTTGATTGCCGTACCAAGCATTCAAAAGAGATAGTTGAAGAATTGCGTAGTAAGTTTAAAGATCTTGTGTACAAAACAGCAATTAGAGAAAATGTAAAGCTTGCAGAAGCTCCTTCATTTGGTCTACCTATTATGGAGTATGATAGTGAAAGCAATGGAGCTAAAGATTATAATGCTCTAGCTGATGAAGTTATTCATCAAGAGCAGTTTAGGCTTTCTCATACGTTACTCAAGATGCAAACAGCTATGCAAAGCTTATAATTTTTTTAAAGACGAAAGTGGCACTATGAAGCAGTCGCGCCAAAAAACCATTGGTATCAATCCACTAGAATTATATTTATCAGGAGCGCAACCCTATACACAAGAAGGCTCCCCTGAGCAGTTAGCAGCTCAAACACAAGAAATTATTCAAGAGTTGCAAGCTCAAGCACCGCAAGAAATACCCGTTCAACAAGCTCATGTAAGCCCAGCTATTGAAGTTTTAGAGTGTAAGCCTACAGTAACAGTAAATCAAGATGCTCTGGAAGTTACACAAGCTCCTTGTGTAGATTTTGCTCCAGCTGCTTGTCAACAAGCTCAACAAACTGTTAACACTTGCACGGTCCAAGATGTGCCCAAACAGGTTGTTTATACTGAGTCTCATGCAACTACGATAATTGATGAGCTTCATGCCCAAGAGCTTAACATAGAAGATCATACGAGCTCTAAAAAGCAGCGAGTAACTATACATATACCCGAAGAGCTTATAGATAAAGTTAAAAATGCAGTTTATTGGGAACCAGGACTTACCCTTGCAGGTTTTGCTCAGTACGCTTTAGCGCGTACGCTTGAGCAATTTGAGCATGAGCGAGGAGCACCTTTTCCTGATCGTAAAACACGCCAACTACGTGGTGGTCGTCCCATTAAATAAGTTTTTAATGTAATAAAGCAATTCATCTCCTACTTTTAGAAAATAGAGGATGAGTTGCTTTATTGTGTATGAACATATTTTAATAAGCGGTGGTTATCTATAACAAGACCATTAGATAAATGAACAAAGTGTATCGGCACGTATACTATCTTTGATAATCCATTCTTTTATATTTCTATTTTGGGTGCTAAAGCTTGCTCCAACAAGTACTATATGTTTAGTAGAGTGGAGATACTTTTGGTAATACTGTTTATCTTCTATTTGTGCAAGGGCAATTGTTGCTGATTGATCTAGTTTAAATTCAAAAATATAGATATGAGAGGTGGTTTCTATAACAGCATCAATTCTGCCTTTATTGGTAGTAACTTCAGCATGTGTATAAGCACCTATAAGCGTTACAATAACATAGAAAATAGATTGGTAATATTTCTCTTGAGCAAGCTGCATATTATAAGGAATAGCAGCAAAAAATATTTGAAGAGTCGAGAAAAAAAGGTCAAGGTTGTTTTGCTTAAGTGCTTGAGTAAGCTTAAAAATATTGTTGCTAAAAAGTGAAACAGAAGTTGTTGTTAAGCTATTTACAAAGTAGTATAAAAATGAAATCTTAGTCTCTTCATTGGGATAACGTAGTTGATAATTACGTGTTTGCTCATTATAACTATTAATAGTTAAATAGCCTGTTTGTAGAAGAAGTGTAATAACGTCTATATGATCAATATCAAAAGATCCCATTTCTAAGGCACTAATTTCCGCATGTTCAATAGCTTCTATGGGGTAGTCTTTTGCTTTTATAAGCTGTACTAAAAATGATGGTGTCCCTGTTTCAAACCAATAGTTAAGCAATTGGCCACTTGAAAGGTACAGTAAAACCGAATAAGGATTATATACTTTTATTGGTGTTTGAGAAAATTGATAGCCATTATACCAAGCTTTAATAGTTTCACGTAGAGTGTCGTAAGATACTCCCTGACTTTGAGCAGTCCTAGTTATAATACTTTTAAAATAGGTATCAATTTCTTTATGTGTGTAACCTAAAAGCGCAGATGCTAAAGAATTTAACGTTAAATCTTGAAGATTGTTAAGTCCTGAGAAAACTGATGTTTTAGAAAACTTAGTTACACCTGTCATAAAGATAAAGCGTAAGTGTGCTTCCATGCTTTTTATGGTAGCATAGAAATCTCTTAAAACAGCTTGTTGAGCTTGGGCCATATCGGGGTTATGTAAGTGATCAAGTATAGGTTTATCGTACTCATCAATAAGTACTACCACTTTATTTATTTGAGAAAGCTTTTCTATAAGAGTAGATAATTTTGCACCAAGAGTAGGAGCATCAGTTAGAACAATGTTATATTTTTCAGCTAATGTAGTAAGCGTCCAAGATAAACTGATTTTTAATTCTTCTACTGTTGCATGGTCGATTCTTGAAAAGTCTAAATAGATAACAGGATATTGTTGCCAATCATAGTTGGTTGTACTAATCCATAAGTCTTTAAAAAGATGCTTATTGCCAGAAAAGAGCTCTTTAAGTGTAGAGACAAGCAGTGATTTTCCAAAGCGTCGTGGACGTGAAAGAAAATAATAATCCCCTTTAGTTCTATTAATTAAAGAATAGATATACTCTGTTTTATCAACATAAATATAATCGTCAGCAATAATCTTTTCAAACGTTTGAATTCCTAAAGGAAGTTTCTTCATAAATCTTTCCCAGTCACTGCTCAAGATCATCTTTTTGATCATGGCTTGAAACGCGACAGTATGCTATAATAGTAAAATCTGATTAACAATATACAAGTAAATTTAAATAAGCTCAAGCATACAGTTATCGAACCCTAAGGCACTTTGCTTTGGGGATCTTTTTTTTTAATCTAGCGGAGAAAAAATATGATCAAAAAGTTAGCTTTTGTAACTACTAATACGGGGAAATTTGCAGAGGTTAAGCGTTGGCTTAACCAGTTTGAACCGTCTATTGAGCTTGAGCATGTTGCTTTAGATTTACCTGAAATACAGTCACTTGATGTACAAGAAATAGCTCTTGATAAAGCGCAACAAGCATGGAAAATATTACAAAAGCCGTTACTTATAGATGACGGCGGCATTTACTTAGAAAAATATTATAATTTTCCCGGGCCGTTAACTAAATATGTGTATAAAGGCATAGGATTTGAGGGCTTTTGGAAATTGGCAAGCGACGACCCGCATGCTTATTTTTTAAGTTGTTTAGTCTACAGTGACGGACCCACGTCTTTCCATATTTTTGAAGGTATTTGTAAAGGGCATATAGTAGAGCCTAAAGATGTTATTATCACTCATACACAGCTACCGTTTACTCATATTTTTGT
Organism: Candidatus Dependentiae bacterium; assembly: GCA_013821315.1. Lineage (NCBI taxonomy): Bacteria > Candidatus Babelota bacterium. The sequence goes on from JACDHA010000008.1 coordinate 49,572, forward strand.
CCCTCAAGGGTATGACAAGGTTTTTGCTGAACTTAAGTTAACACCGCTTGAAGAGCAGTTTAATCATAGAACTATCGCTATAAAAAAATTGGTGACCTGGCTTAAAGAAAATAACAGATAAAAGGGAGTTCATAGCGAACTCCCTTGTGTAATTACAGTTTGTTTGATTTGTTTTTTACCAGGGTTGCTCTAGCTTATAAGTACCCGGTGCACATTGCTCGCGGCTTATAAGCGTTATCTTGCAACGGTAATTTTTCTCTAGGTATAAAATAGAATTATACTCAGCATTAGTTATATAATTAAAGACACTTGGATGCACTGCAAGAGATATATTGCCTGTAGTTTTTTTAGTTTCAAGCTCATGTCTGAGTTTACGTAATACTGTAAAGCTTTCGTTTGGTAACGATTTGATAAAGCCCATACCATGACAGGTAGGACAATTATCAGTTAGCTGCTGAATTAACGTTTTGCCAGACCTTTTACGTGTCATTTGTACAAGGCCAAACTCTGATACTTTAAGAACAACTGATTGAAACTTATCCCGTTCTTTAAGGCTCTTTTCAAATATTCTATAGAGCTTTTGTCTGTTGCCTGAACTGGTCATATCAATAAAATCTATAACAATAAGGCCGCCAATATTGCGTAGTCTTAATTGTCGAGTAACTTCTTCAGCTGCTTCTAAATTTATTTTGAGTATTGTATCTTCAAGGCTGTTTTGACCTATATACCGTCCGGTATTAACATCAATAACGGTCATAGCTTCGGTGGTTTCTATTACAATTGAACCACCAGATTTAAGCGTTACTTTTTTTTGTAATGCTTGTTCTATTTGAGATTCAATATTAAATTTCTCAAATAAACTAGGAGGACCTTCATAATAGCGTACTTTTTGAGCTTGTTCAGGCGCTATCGTTTTAACAAACTTATAAATACGTGTTTGTGTATCTTGATTGTCGCATATAACAAGTTCAACATCATTGTCTAAATGATCCCGTATTGCTTGAAGAGAAAGATCAATGTCTTCGTAGATTTTTTCTCGGGGAGCAGCTTCTTTAAACTTTTTAGTAATTACGCTCCAAGTACTCAGTAGATAAGTAAGATCTTGTAAGATCTCGCGTGACCCTTGACCTTCAGAAGTGGTACGAATAATGGCGCCCATGCCTTCGGGTAAATGCTCTGCAAGGAGATCTTTAAGACGCTGGCGCTCTTCGCGTGATTCTATTTTTTTTGATATACCTATGCGGGGGATATTAGGCATTAATACAAGAAAACGTCCGGGCAAAGTAAAACAGGTACTTAATTTAGCGCCTTTTTCGTTTACCGGTTCTTTGCTTACTTGTACAAGTATATTTTCGCCTTCTTTAAGAATCTTGCTAATATCAAGATGTTGTCTTGTAGGCTCTGGTTTTGGATGATCTTCATCTTCAAGATCTTCTAATTGCCCGGTATTAGCCATGCGATGAATGGCAAGTTCTCGATCGATTTCTGATATATGCAAAAATCCAGCTCGCTCTTGGCCAATATCAACGAAAGCTGTTTGGATACCAGGAAGTATCTTGGTAATAACGCCTTTGTAAAAGCTGCGTTCTAGGTTCTCGGTAGTATGAGACCAAAAATAAATGTTTTGTAGTTCGTCATCTCGGGTAATTGCTACACGCGTTTGCCACGGAGAGTCGTTTATTAAAATTTTTTTCATGAGGTTCCACGATTGTTCTTAAAACAAAAAATAGGGAAAATAAAATAATCTTTTTATGCTACTTATTATACCACAGAATAATCTCTTGGTGTAATGAGGTAGCAAAAAGGGTGAAAATATGGTAAATTGCTGCCTAGAACTCATTGTATTATAATAACACTAGGGAGAAACACCGTGAATAAACAAATTATAGCTCTTGCACTTTTATTAGTAAGTATACCAGCATGTTGCAGAAGAAAAAAATCCCTTCTTGGGCCAACCTATACTGAAACATGTACTACGGTTACCGAAGAACCTACCTGCCCAAATAAACCAACTCATTTTAACGAAGATATTAATCCGTTTGAACTTGATGAAGATTCAAACCCATTTAATACTTTAGCAAATGAAGCTGATTTAAGCGAAGAAGATATGAATCTCGTTAACGCTGAAGAAACAACAAGAGATCTTCAAAAAGACAGCGCAAGCTATGGTCTAAAACGTATCTACTATGATTTTGATCAATACGACGTGCGTCCTGATCAAGAAGGGGCACTTAAGCATAATCTACAAATAGCGCGCAAACTTGCAGATAAAGGCCTTGTGCTTGTGGTAGAAGGGCATGCATGTAACTCAGCTGGATCTTCAGCATATAATATGATGCTTTCAGAAAAACGAGCTCAAGCACTTGCAGATTACTTGGTTAGCAACGGTGTAGACGAAAGTCAACTACGTGTTGTAGGTCGTGGTAGCGAATTGTGTATTATACCTTCTGGTACAAGACAACAACAAGCACCTAACCGTCGCGTTGAAGTATACGCTTATAAAGCATAAGCTCACTTTAGAAAAGGCCCTTACTATAAGGGCCTTTTTTGTTCTTATTTACTAGTATAGCATAATTATGTTATATTTGTCAATTAATATCAGGGGATACCAGTATGACTAAAAAATTACTATCTTTACTGTTTGGGGGTACTGCTGTTCTAGCTGTAGCTTTTTTCTGGTTTTCAACTCCTACGCTTTCTTTTGATACTCTTTATGGCCCAGTAACTATTAATGAACCGGTGCTGGTAAAACTTATACAAGATCCTACAATGCAGCGTCTTAAAAAAATACATCAGTATGGGGTTGATCATTACGTTATAAAACAGGAAGAAGGGCATAATAGGTTTGAGCATTCACTAGGTGTTTGGCTTTTACTGGCACGTTATAAGGCGCCTTTAAAAGAACAGATTGCAGGCTTGCTGCATGACGTATCTCATACAGTGTTTTCGCATGTTGGTGACTTTGTCTACCGTAAATCGGCCTTAGGTGACGCTTATCAAGATGATATTCACGAATCTTTTATAACCAACAGTAGTTTAATGCCTCTACTTGCAAGCTATAATTACACAGTGCAGGATATACATCACAAAAATAAACACTTTACTGCTCTTGAACCAGAACTTCCAGAAATATCTGCCGATCGTTTAGAATATAACTTATCAGATGGTTTCTTTGCAGGTCTTATAACCAAACCAGAGATTAAAACACTGCTCGATGCAGTGAAATTTGATAATAACACGTGGTATTTTACTGATACAGTGCAAGCTAAAAAGTTTGCTTTGATTTCTTTGTATCTTACTGAGCATACGTGGGGATCGCCTACAGCATTACTAATTGATACTTGGGCAGCTGAAGCTATACGACGAGCTTTAGAGCTTGGTATTATAAATCGAGATGAATTTCATCATTCAACAGATGATGCTGTGTGGCAAAAGCTTACACAATCGCAAGATTCTATTATACAAAACTTACTGACTAAGTTGCGTAACTATAAAACAGAATTTGTTTTGAATGATAAAAAGTACGATGTAGTACTAAAAGCTAAGTTTAGAGGCGTTAATCCATGGGTAAAAACTACTAATGGTCTTACCCGTTTAACTGAACTTGATGCTGATTTTAAAAAGCAGTTTGATCAGCTACGAGATCTTATGGCCAAAGGCTGGCATATCAAATTTACTTAAGCTCAAAGCGTACTAGGCTAAGAACTTATTATTAAAGTTCCTAGCCTAGTACTGCTTAAATAGATGCTTTAGTGTTTAATAGTGTATCCAGCTAGAGCTTTAGATACTTCAGTATTACTTTTTTATAATTTTTGTAGGTTTTAGTTTATAGGTCAATCATACTAACTTATAGACTTTATTGTCAATAATTTATATTTTTTTATATATTTAATTTAAAATAGAATTAATTTATTTAGTATATTGTGTTAATACTAATTAGATAAACTTATTTCCCAACGCAGAATTCTTTAAATACCATGTCCATGCCTGCTTCGCTTACTGATTTTCCTGTAAGTTCACTTACATGCTCAAGAGCATCTTTTAGATGATAAGAAACAAGCTCGTATTGTACAAACGGAACACTAAGCATAGCTACAATTTCGTGTAGTTTTTTTTCTAAACCAAGTACGAGCGTAAATTGTCTTTGATTAAGTAGAAAGGGTGATTCTAAGGCATGAAATAGAAGAGCTATTTTGTCTTCTATAAGTTGTTCAAGAGATTCTAGTGACTGGCGCGTATGAGCCGATAATACTAGAGTACGTAAAGGTACCAATGCATGATCAGTTATTTCTGGCAAATCAGCTTTATTATGCACAAGAATTATTTTGGATGCATAATCTGAAAGTAGTTTTGTATAAATAGTATGTTCTTCAGGTGTAAGTACCCGTGATCCATCAAATACTAAAATAATAATATCAGCTTTATGAGCTTCATCAAAGGAGCGTTGAATGCCCTCTTTTTCTATACTATCGGTTGTTTGACGCAGTCCAGCGGTATCAGCTAGAGTCCAGTAGTTACCATTACGATATACTCCTGATTCAATAACATCACGCGTGGTACCTGCAATAGGTGTTACTATAGATCGTTTTTGATTGAGTAACGCATTAAAAAGTGAAGATTTACCCGCATTAACCGATCCAATAAGCGCTATGCGAATACCTTGTCTTATTTGTTGCTGCTGATCGAAAGTTTTTTTTAGCTGCATTAATTGAGTAAGAAGCTCTTGGATATGTTTTTTTATTTGGACGCCAAACTCTTCTTCTTCATCAAGAAATTCAAAACTTGCTTCACACCATGCTAATGCACGAACAAGCTCTTTTTCAATAGCTACCATCCAATGGGAAAAGCTTCCTTCAAGTTGGGCGAGCGACTTTTTTAAAGCAAGTTGTGTATTGGCATGAATAAGCTCATTTATAGCTTCAGCTTGCAGAAGGTCAATTTTATTATGAGCAAAAGCTCGTTTAGTAAATTCGCCTCCATGAGCTACACGTGCACCATAAGCAATTGCTTGAGCTATAATAGCATCAATAATAAATTGATTATTATGACACGTAATCTCGATGACATCTTGGCCGGTAAAAGTTTTAGGGCCGTCCATAACGATAAAGAGTACTTGGTCAATTTTAGTGCCATAGGAATCAGTGACCCACCCGTAATGAACAGTATGGGTGGGTACTTGAATAATGCTTTTTTTGCCTGGTAAAGAAGCCATGTTGGCAACTATACTACGCGCATTTACGCCACTTAAACGAAGTAAAGCTAAAGCACCACTTCCTTGCGGAGTGCATTGAGCAATAATAGTTTCTTCGTCGCGATTGAGTAGCATAGGGATAATCTTTGTTTTACGCACCTATAAGAATAATCTTATAGCCCTTTAAAGGTCTTCTGTAGCGTTGCTTAAGCATTTGTAGATATAATGTTGCTAAGCTAGCAAAAAATTGCTTTTCTCTGTTTTTATCTTCAAAAATAGGATGAGCAAAGTTAATCTTTAAATGAAAATGGCTTGGCTCAATTGAAAATTGAACTTCAGGCTTATGCATTAAAGAAAGCGTTTGTGCTAACCATTGTTGTACATCGGTTACCATAGAATCTGACCATACAGGTGTTGTAGGTCGTGCTTGTTCTGTTTCACTTGGCTGAGTTTGATCTACAGCAGTGTTTTGAGCTAAAGATTCAGGTTGACGAGGTGCACGTGGTTGCAACGGCTTGCGCTCTTTTGGCTTATTTTCTACAGGTGCTGATGCTTGCGGTTGAGCTGCACGTGGCTCACGACGTTCGCGTTGTTGCGGCTGCTGAGCAGGTGTTGCTGATTTAGGTTTATATTTAGATGACTGAGATTCTGACTTTTGGCTTTGTGGTTCATTGAAAAAAATGCCAATTTTAGCAGAACGTACCGTCATACCAATAAAATTATGCTGCGGTTCTTCAAAGACTTTTACAGAAAAATCCTTAGGTTGACCTGCTTGCATCCACGCCTTTTCTATTGCTTTAGCAATAGTTGAAGCCTCTTCCATAATAGATTTCATGAGTTACTACCTTTAATAGTTTTTTAGTATAGACATGTGATACTACAAGTATAATAAACTATAAGTTAAGAAAAAAGACTTGGATTTAGGGACCATTATAAAATGCGACTTTGTGTGTGGGGTCTATGGAGCGGGAAACGGGACTCGAACCCGCAACCTTTGCCTTGGCAAGGCAACGCTCTACCAATTGAGCTATTCCCGCATATTGTATACGTTATAAGGTACCATAACCAAAGTATTTGTCAATAATATAATTAATAGAGGTAGAGATGATTGCACTTTTAAACGGTATTGTAAAAGAAGTTAGTTCCCAACAGATTATTCTTGATGTTAGTGGGGTAGGGTTTAATCTTTCAGTTGCTGACGAGCATGTTTTCACCGTAGGCCAAAAACAAGAGTTACAGGTCTATTTTCATTGGAATGCTGAACAAGGGCCACAACTGTTTGGCTTTACTTCTAAACTATCTAAAACGGTATTTAGTATGATAATTAGCTGCTCTGGCATAGGTCCTAAAATTGGACTGGCTGCTCTTGCTCAACTATCACCGGAAAGCTTTTTGCAAGCAATACTGCTTAACGACATTAAAATATTAAGCTCTTTAAGTGGTATCGGCACTAAAAAAGCTGAAGCTCTGGTTTTGTGTTTAAAAGACAAAGTGTCGAAACTTGATGTTACGACTGTATCTATGCCAGGATCTGAAGGCCAGACTCTTAAGTACTTTAAACAAGTTTCAGATGCTCTTTCTTCGCTTAA
>JACDHA010000009.1 GCA_013821315.1 Candidatus Dependentiae bacterium
GGGGACAAGCACGTAAAGTAGCAGGCACAGCTAAAGCTGATGAAGGCCTTTTACGTCTTGGACAAACAAGTATGATGGTAAGCTTAGACTTTTCTTGTAACAAAGAATTTTACCGCGTCCGCAGAGAATATACTCACTCAACTAAAGCCTACACTTCACTTGATTTTGGCATAGTAGATCAAACTACCGGCGCTTTTAAGCCACTGACTGATAAAACCATACGAGCTACCCAAGAAAAACTTGAAGCCACGATAGGCCTTGATTTTGATTCATTTGTAAACTCTGCTTTTATAAGACAAGGTCAATCAAACGAATTTTCTAAAAAATCACCTAAAGATCGCAAAGAAATTTTAGCAACTATACTTGGATTAGGCCAATTTGAACTACTGCGCAAAAAGGCATCCGATAGATCACGTCAGTCGGCTCAACAAAAAGAGTATTTAAGCACCTTATGTCAACGATTAGCACAAGAAATAGAGCAAAATCAGTCGCTTGAACTTAAACTACAAGAAGCAACCAATGCCCTTACTGATTTACAAACACAAGAGCTTACTTTTAAGCGAGCACTACAAGACACGGTAAATCAACAACAGGCACTTGCTCCTGCAAAAATTAAAAGAGATACTCTTAACGTACAACAGCAAGAGATAGCACGCAGTATAAAAGAGTATACGAGCACCCTACTGACTGAAATAGCTTGTGCACGGTCTACACTAAAAAAACAACGAGCAACAGTAAATTATCAAAAGCTTGAGGAAGAACGACTCCATATAAACCAAGAGTTACAACAGATACAACTTAAGGGACAAGAGCGCATTACTCTCAAAGAAGCTTATTTGCATAAAAAGCAAGAACTGACAAGCTACGAGCATATGATTGAAGTGCAGCATGCCACAGTACTTGAACAATTTAAAACGACACAGCAATACTGCATACTCTTTAATAAAGAACAAGAATATAAAATAAAAGAGCTTGCTGAGCAATGTCAACGTGACACTAGAGAACTTATTAAACTAGAAGAACATTCTAAAAGCCTAGAAAACACAAGTAAACTAACGGTATCTAGTGCAGCTTTTACACAGCTAGAAAATCAGTTTGATAAGCGCAAAGCAGCATATCATAAGTTTATTGCTCAGGGGAATCTACTTAAATCTGAACTTGCAAGCATAAAGCATAAAAAAGAGCTTAGCCATAATGCCAATAATCCTCTATGCCCACTATGCGAACAAGATCTTTCACAAGAAAAAAAGCATGTGCTTTCTTCCGCATTAGAGAAGACAGAGCAAAGATATACGTGGCAACTTGCGCGATTGACTAAGATTATAAAAAATCTTAAAGAAGTTATTGTTGCACAGCATACTACACTTGAAAAACAAAGAGCAGATGCTCAAGAAGCTGCTATAAGACAAGTACAACTTGAAGATGCAACAAAAAACAAAGTTAAAATACAAGAAAGCTTACTTCAAAAACAAAAACTAGTTTTTGAACTTAACAAAGAGCTTGCTCTTTCACTCGAACAGCTAAAAAACAAGCAACAAGAACAAGCTGCTTTTGAAAAACAAGCTCAAACTTATAAAGTTCAAGATAGTGTTTATACAGCAATAATAAGCCAATTAGATGAACTTTCTAAAAAGCTTGATGCTCTTTCTCATGATACAGTGCACGAAACTGCTTTAAATACACGACTACAACATATTGTAGCTTTACAACAAGATCACGCTCAAACAACCAAAGAAACTATTCTTAAAGACCAGCGTAAATATACTATTTCCAGCACCGTTAAAAGCATTAAACTGCTTAAGCATAAATCTCAAGAGATAGCACTTGAGTTAGCTTTATGCAACTCGCTTTTAGAAGACGATTATCTTCTTGCTCAAAAAGAAACTGATCTGCATACAATACTTCTTAAGATAGCACACCAAAAAGAGCAGCTCATGCATCATAAAGGCGCACTTGAGCAGCAACAAAAGTTTTTTGAACAACGAGCTAGTGAGTATAAAAACTACCAAACTACTATAAAAGAACTTGAAAAAACATCAGAAGAGTATCATGCTATAGCACAAGCTTTAAGCAAAGATGGCATTCAAGCGTTACTTATAGAAGATGCTATTCCTGAAATTGAACATGAAGCAAATATCTTGCTTTCTCGCCTAACAGATAATCAAGCGCAGCTTTCTATTGAGTCACTACGCGATTTGCGTAGCGGCGGTACTAAAGAAACGCTTGATATAAAAATATCTGATACAGTGGGCGTAAGGCCTTATGAACTTTTTTCGGGCGGCGAAGCATTCAGAATAGATTTTGCATTACGTATAGCTATATCAAAATTACTTGCGCGACGTGCAGGTACCGCACTACAAACACTTATTATAGATGAAGGCTTTGGATCACAAGATGACGAAGGCTTAGCACACATAATGGAATCTCTTTATAAAATCCAAGAAGACTTTGCAAAAATTATTATCGTGTCCCATTTACCTGCTTTAAAAGACCAGTTTCCTGTACACTTTTTAGTACACAAAAGCTCTCAAGGAAGCACGGTAAAAGTTATTGAGCAGGGATAATAATCCCTGCTGACATACCTATCTAATCTTGTTTTTTTAAACTTGGGGTTTATGCGCAAAGTAATCAATAACTGACTCTTGAGTTTGCTTAAGTCCCTCTTCACCTGCCAGCCAATTAGCTGGACATACTTCGCCATGCTGCTCGGTAAAAATCAAAGCATCAAGTAACCGCAATATCTCTTGTATATTACGACCCAAATTAAGGTTATTAACCTGCACAACTTGTACTATATTATTTTTATCAAGTAAAAAAACACCACGATAAGATATACCCTTATCTTCATTGAGTATACCGTACTGACGAGAGAGAGATTTAGTCATATCTGAAAGCAATGGATAGGTAATACCTTGAATACCCCCTTCTGCCTTAGGCTTGTCAAGCCATGCTTGATGGCTATACACAGAATCAACCGAAATGCCCAGTATTTCACCATTACGCTCTTGAACTGCTTGATAGATATCTTGAAAAGAATGTAATTCTGTAGGGCATACAAAACTAAAATCAAGCGGATAGAAAAACAAAATTTTATATTTTTCAGCAAAATCTTTTAAGCTTACGGTTCTTATATGACCCTTAACCAAAGCGTCGCATGAAAATTGGGGTGCTTCTTTTCCTATAAGTGACATACTACTCCCGTTACTGTGCTTTTTAAAATAAGTAGGTTTAAGATAATCTCTTATATACTACTGTACCATTACTTAAGTCTATCTGGCAATCAATTAAATATTGCTTTTTCATTATTTTTTAAAGTACTTTTTAAGAAAGGTTAGTATCGTAAACTATACGACAACCAAACAACTCATTAAAAAAGGGCTGAGTGTGAATACGAAAAATATTTCTCGGTTAAAGGCATCTATTGCTACTTTTATACTTTGCTTACTAGCAACTGAGGCAGCTTATGTGCAAAGTTACCAAAATGTATCTTTTTTAAATGTTGACTTTGATACTTCGTTTGGACGCAACGATCCATTTTATAGAAACTACTATTTTAATGTACTTGATAAGATTAATAAAGGCAGATACGACAGTCTTGCACGCCTTGGCATTTCAAGCGGCAATATGAAATTTTTATTTAAATTTTCAAAATATATCTACACTAAAAATAATGTTCTCAAAATACCAAGACAAGCAACACCACGCATACCCAAAATAATACATCAAATTTGGCTTGGCAGTCCCTTTCCAGAAAAATACCGCCATTGGCAAAAAACGTGGCAAAACATGGGTCCTGAATGGAAATATATCTTGTGGACTGATGCTGATATAGCAAAGCTACCTTTAAAAAACAGAGCACTGTATGAGAGATCAACAAATTTTGGAGCTAAATCAGATATTGCACGTATGGAGATACTGTATACCTATGGTGGCGTCTATGTGGACACCGATTTTGAATGCTTGAAGCCTCAAATATTTGGTGAACTTAACCACTATTACGATTTTTATACGGGTATGCATCCTATAGACTCAGGTATACTTCTTGAAAATGCATTGATAGCCTCAGCACCAGGCAATCCCATAGTAAAAGGTTATATTGATGATTTGCCTGCCAATTTTGCCCGTGTACATGATGTAGTACAACAAACAGGCCCTGGCTTTTTCACGCAAGTATTTCTTAAGCATGCTCCTAGAAATCACAAACACATAATGCTCTTTCCGCCTACCTTTTTATACCCTTTAGGCTTTTCTTATTCACAAAGCCATAAGCATTTATCTGCTAACCAAATCAAACAGGCAACGCTTAAGCGCGAATCTCTTGCTATTCATTGGTGGGAAGGCAGCTGGTGGAGCAACAAATCAAGACCACTTACTTATAATTAATAATTAGTAAACACAAAAAGTCGATTGCGCTTGGTATTAAGCTAAAGCGCAATCGACTTTTTTAATTGTAAAAAGCATATTTTAATTACAATACGAGACTGGCTACCATCGCTGAAAGCAAATTAGCCAGTGCACCACCCAACACAGCACGTAGTCCAAGCTCGCTAAGCCATTGGCGCTTTTCTGGCACTAACGCACCTATACCACCAATTTGGATACCAATACATGAAAAATTAGAAAAACCACATAAAGCATACGTTAGTATATCTTTAGTCCGTTCAGGCAAATTCATAGCGACCATTTTACTATAAGCAACAAGCTCATTAACCGCTACTTTGGTACCTATAAGTTCACCTGCTTGTATAGCTTCTTTACCAGTAAAACCAAGCAACCACCCAAAGGGTAGACCAACCCAAGAAAATACCGTGTCTAGAGTAATAAGAGGCAAGTTAAGAGAAAACAACTCGTTAATTTTAAAACAAGTAAAACTCAAAAGACCATTAAGCATACCTATAAGAGCTATAAAAGCTATAAGCATTGCCCCTACATTAAGTGCTAATTGCAGCCCATCAGAAGTTCCTGTTGAAATAGCATCAAGCACATTAGTCGATGGACTCTTAAATGTTGCTTGAGCTCCATGAGCAGTTTCAGGTATTTCTGTTTCTGGATACAAAATTTTTGCGATCACTATAGTGGCTGGAATAGACATTACACTTGCTGCAAGCAAATGAGTCGCAGGAACACCCATACGAGCAAATACTGCAAGTATAGCACCACTAATACTACCCATACCACTTACCATAACAACCATAAACTCTGACTTAGTCATATTTTTAAGGTAACCACGCACAAGTAATGGCGCTTCTGTTTGACCTAAAAAACTATTAGCTGCTGCACACAGGGTTTCTGCTCCTGAAGTACCAAGCAATGGTCTTAATAAAAAACTAATGCCTGAAACAAGCCATTGCACTATACCCAAGTAAAACAGCAAAGACATTAAAGCACCAAAAAAAACTATTACCGGGAGCACTTTAATAGCAAAAATAAATCCCCAGCTTTCAGTAGGAATACTCAATTTACCAAAAACAAATTCTATACCTTGATCAGCAGCCTCATAGAGTTTAGCCACGAGCCCTGCTACATATTCAATACCTTGTTTTCCCAAAGTAGTTTTAAGCACCGCTAAAGCAAGTAAACCATGCAATAAAAGACCACTAACAACTAATTTAACACTTATATGTCTTCTATTGTTAGAAAACAAGAAAGCAATTGCTAAAATAACGAAGATACCCAAAAGATTATAAATGCGATTATGCTCAAGTAAATAGACGCCAATAGACATAGAAGTGGCCCTTAGCACACAAGGTGCTTTAAAAAAATAAAATATATATTTGTGTAGCTATTGTTTAAAGATAAGAGGATTTTTACGCCTTTGTTCATGCTCATGAACACGCAGTGCATCAATAATTTCATCAAGATCGCCGCCCATAACCATATCAAGCTTTTTGAGCGTTACTTCAACTTGATGATCTGTTACGCGATTTTGTGGAAAATTATAAGTACGCACTTTTTCAGCACGCATGCCACTACCGACAAGTTCTTTACGTTTTTGGCTAAGTTCAGCTTCATGTTTTTCATGCTGTGCTGCAAGCAGACGCGATTGTAACATTTTAAGTGCTTTAGCTTTATTTTTATGCTGCGAACGTTCTTCCTGACACGCAACAGCAACTCCGGTTGGTATATGCGTTATACGAACAGCCGAATCGGTAGTATTAACATGTTGACCACCAGCACCACTTGAACGATATACATCAACACGTAAATCGCTTGGGTTGATAGCTATGTCTACCTCTTCAGCTTCAGGCAGCACTGCTACTGTAGCAGTAGAAGTATGAATACGGCCTGCAGTTTCAGTTTGAGGAACACGTTGTACTCTATGAACGCCTGACTCAAACTTTAGATGGCCATATACTTCTTTGCCTTCAATATGTAACACAATTTCGCGGTACCCACCTAAATCGGTGGTACTTGAATGAGTTACAGCAACACGCCAGTTTTGCTTAAGAGCATAGTTAGTATACATACGTAAAAGATCTGCAGCAAAAAGAGAAGCCTCTTGACCACCAGTACCTGCACGTATTTCTAAAAACACCGAGCGATCATCCAGCGGATTGGCAGGGAACATAAGCTTATCAAGAGATTCATATTCTTTTGCTAATTTTAAACGCAGAGCTGCAAGCTCTTCATCATAAAGAGCTGCCATCTCTGTATCGGTATTACCAGTAATAAGAGCTTCTATTTGAGTAATTTCGCACGTTAATCCCACAATATCTTTGTGTTTATTAAGTAACGTAGAAAGTGATGAAAGCTCTTTTTGAACTACATGGCGTTTATTGTTATCAAGAACGGATGTAGTAAGCTGCTCAGAGAGCTCATTATACCGTTGTTGTAACTCATCCCAAGCAATATGAAAACTGTTCATATATAATTACTTGTTACCTTTTTTATACTTCTTTTCAAACTTCTCAATACGACCTGCTGTATCTACAAGCTTTTGTGACCCAGTAAAAAACGGATGACAATTAGAGCAAATAGTTGCGCGTAATTCTCTTCTGGTAGAGGTTGTTTTAAACTCGTTACCACAAGCACAGTGTGCTAACACTTCATTAAGATTTGGATGTATTTCTTTTTTCATAAGTATGACCTTTCTTGCAATAATAATGGCTTTAGTATTAGTATACCATACTCTATGGCGTATGACAATTTTGCAAGCAAGTAGTTTTTGTGGCTCCTCGGACAGGACTCGAACCTGTGACCTAACGATTAACAGTCGTGTGCTCTACCAACTGAGCTACCGAGGAAAGCTATGAGCAGTCTATACTAAAGAGCGAGTAAAAATCAAGTTTTTAATGAAAATTTGCAACACCAACTTATTACACAAAAACTCTTGCTGTAAAAATTTCAATTAGCGTAAACTAGTTAAAAGGGACAGTGTAAAAAGGGTAGTGAATGTATAGCTTTGGAGATAAAAGATCATGAATCAAAGAGTTGCTAAAAAAATACTTATAGCAGTTATGGCAATAACCAGCATAGTTCCTTATAGCAGAGCGATTGAACTACCAGATTTTGTAAGCACCAATGCTATTGCCCATTACCCAGACTTACATTCTAAGAGAACCCATTTCTTTCTTAAGCAATCGGGTATTCAAGTACTCAACACTTTTAAAACTATTTATAAAAGTTCACGCTCTAAACCTGCCGGCAACAATCAAATACCAAAGATAATTCATCAAATTTGGCTTGGCAGTGAACTACCGGTTAAATACCATCATTTTCAAGATCTTCTTAAAAAATTTCATCCAACTTGGCAGTACAAATTATGGCGCGATGCTGATATAGCAGAATTTAAGCTTGTTAACCAAGCTGCTTATAATGAAGCAATCAATTTTGGTGAAAAAAGCGATATAGCTCGTTACGAAATTTTAGAGCGTGAAGGTGGTATTTACTTTGATACTGACGTTCAATGTCTTCAGCCCTTTGATTTTCTTACTGAACGATATGACTTTTTTGCTGCACTTGAACCGCTGCCAAAAAATAGCATGACCTGCTTGTCTTTAGCAAATGCAATTATAGGCTCCAGGCCAGGTCATCCTCTACTAAAAGAATGTATTAAACAGATCAAAAACCCACCCATAGCTACTGCTGGCTGGCACCCTATTTTAAAAACTGTGGTAAAAACAGGACCTGTATTACTTACAAGAGCAGCCTATCAGCATAGAAATTCGTTACTCAACAAAGGTATGATACTTCCTTCTGAGTGCTTTACTCCGGCTAATTCTAATTCTGTAAATAAAAACGATAGTTACAGATTTTGCATTCACCATTGGGACCATAGCTGGATGAAAAAAGCACTTAATAGCCTAGAAGTATAATAAAAAGATTAGTACCAGGAGATAAAAAAATGCGTATCAGGCTTGTTATAGTCTATGGATTGCTCACCTGTGTAGGTGCTTACTTGTATGCTCTACAAAAAAGCAAACTGGTACTGCCAGATTTTGATACAGCCTCTTATATACAAGATAAAAAAACACTTTCTTCTCCAACAACCCATTATTTACTTAAAGAATCCGGAAACACTATACTTGACGCTTTTAAAGATATTTATACCAGTCAGCGCACGTGTGAAGAGAAAAAAAACAGTACACCTAAAATAATTCACCAAATATGGCTTGGCAGTCCTGTGCCTGCTAAGTTTAAGCGTCTGCAACAAAAGCTTAAAGATCTGCATCCAACATGGCACTATAAATTATGGACAGATAAAGACATAGCAGACTTTAAGCTTTTAAATCAGGCTGCTTATGATGAAGCAAAAAATTATGGAGAAAAAAGCGACATAGCTCGTTATGAAATTTTAGAGCGCGAAGGTGGCGTTTACGTAGATATGGACGTTGAGTCTCTCAAGCCATTTGATTTTCTTAATGATCGTTATGACTTTTATGTAGCCCTTGAACCGTTAAGAGCTAATACCCTTACTTGTTTATCAGTAGCTAATGCAATTATTGGTTGTAAAGCAGGTCATCCTATAGTAAAAGAATGTATTGAGCAAATTAAAAAGCCCCAAATTGACACTAAAAATGCTCATCCAATACTAAAAACAGTTATTAAAACAGGTCCCGTTTTACTTACACGTGTATGCTATAATCATCGTGCACTATTAAAAAAGACCGGTATAATACTACCATCTGAGTGTTTTACGCCTGCAAACAAAATTTGGTATAGCAAAAGTACGCCTTACCGGTTTTGTATTCACCAGTGGGCACATACCTGGATGAAATAGAATAATATATTAAAAAAGCCTAGAGTATTTCTAGGCTTTTTGTTTTTACACTCACATAAAATGACAATACTATCTTTTTGCTGCCGTCAAAACCACGTCTGCCAGTAAAGCAGCCGATAAGTGCCATACAACATGTGGCAACGTGTATCCCTTATTACGAGCAAGATAAGCATCAGTCAGATTTATAAGACCAGCTAAGCCAACAGGAGCTAATAGCTTGGGATTATCTTTAAAGACTTTATATTCTCTAAGCACTTTTGACAATACGAATAGAACACCTGCTTTATCTACAGATAACAACCATTGCTTTGGAATACTATGACTTAGTAGAGAAGCTAAACCGGCAGCCATCAATTCAGGTGACCGATGCTTATATCCTACATATAGAAAGCCCACATTAGAAATAGCACACCAAAACTCTGCTACGTAGGGACTTACTTTATACCAATTTTCACGTTGACTAGCCGGACTCGTTAACTGAGAAAACCAACCAGTGGTTGATTCATCTGCTGGATCTGTCCAATAACCGCTACCACGGCTAAAAAGATGTTTTTTCTCTACATTAACTGGCTTTGAAACGCTTTCTTGTTTACCACTGCTCAATGAGCCGCCAGAGAATATAGTGCCATTTTGTAAGCATACAAAGAGCAGTAAAAATACATATTTTTTTACCATAATTATCCTTTCTATTACTCAATAAAAGTAAGCGCTTGACCTATTTTGCTTGCTCGTCCGGTTCTGCCTATTCTGTGAATATAATCTTCATAGGTTTGCGGTAAATCATAATTAATCACATGTGATACATCATCAATATCTATACCACGTGCAACGACATCAGTTGCCAACAAAATTTTAACAGCATCAGCTTTAAACATATCTAAAGCTTTTTTTCTTTGAGTTTGCGTTTTGTCACCATGAATAGCCGCAGCTTCAAATCCACGCTCTTTTAATGCTTTTGCGAGTTTATCAGTTGCTCTTTTTGTACGTGAAAATATAATTACTCGTGTAAAAGCAGGTTTAATAAGAAGATCATGCAATACTTCAATTTTATTTTTTTCTGCTACTTTTACTACATCTTGGTTTACATTTTCAGATGATTGTCTGGTTTTCACACTTATAGAAACTGGGTTATGTAAAAAGCCGTCCATTACTTGTGCAATAGCGGGAGAGATAGTTGCAGAGAAAAACAATGAATGTCTTTTTTCTGGTAGTTTACCAATAATATATTTAATATCATTAATAAAACCCATATCAAGCATAGTATCAACTTCATCTAACACAATAGCGTCATATTTACGAAAGTGTAAACTCGCATTTTGTTCTAAATCAAGTAATCTACCCGGAGTCCCTATAATAAATGCTGGTTCTTTTTTAAGCTGCTGCATTTGCAACTTTAAGCTTAAACCACCAATACAAAGCACTGAGCCTAATCCTGTTTTAGCTTTAAAAAAATCAAGTTCACTCTGAATTTGAGCTGCTAGTTCACGTGTAGGAGTAACTATAAGTACTCTATTTATTTTTTTAGTAAGCACATTATGCACTAAGGGTATCAAGAAAGCTGCAGTTTTACCTGTACCGGTATTTGCAGTAGCAATAACATCTTTGCCTTGTAACAATAACGGTATAGCTTGATCTTGTATAGGTGTAGGAGTAACGTACCCACGCGCACTAATATTTGCTTTAATTTGATCATCAATTAAAAAATCTACAAAGTTATGTTTTGGCGTATAAACTGCCGCTACAGATTGCTCTTCAACTTTTTTTATAAATAATAAAGGGTTATAACTTTTAACTGCTTTTCTTGACTGAGCAGGTTTTGGATTACGGTTAAAGCCTTGTGAGCTACCTGTTTTAGGTTTGCCGCTTGGTGTACCATAAGACTTAGTGCCGCTTTTACCTGTAGCAGGCATAAAGCTGTCTTTTTTTTCTGATCGACGTTTTTCGTTGCTGTATTTTGACATAAATTCCTAAAATTAATGTTTCTTTTTGTTATTATTATTCTAAGTATACAGTAAAAATATACTTTTGTCTTTTTTTATATATGTATATTATAAATATATTTTAGTTTTTTAATAACACCAGCACCACAAGAGTAGATTCTATTTGATAATTTTATAATTACGAGCAAAATTAAAGCAATTACTTTACACTAAAATTAAAATAACTAGTATTGTTACCAGCGGAAAAAGGCTCATTGTTCAAAGTAAAATGCCACCATTCTTTGGCGTAACCTTTAAATCCCTGCTTTTCCATACTAGTTTTTAAATATCTTCTTGATTTTCTATACTTTTCTTCTACAAGTGTACTTTCACCATGAGAAGCCTCATCAAACAAATCAAAAGACGAACCCATATCAACAGTACCATCATCAAGAAAAGTAATAGTATACCCATCTAAAAGTTTAAGTTTTGTGGGTTTAATAGCATGAAGATGTTGACCTGTTTTGATAAGAGTAACATCAACAGTACTACCTCTACTGTGACCTGAACGTTGTGCAACATAACCAAGTTTAAGTATATCTGCTTTCTTTACACGTGGATAATACTCACTTTTTTTGGTATCATCTTGAGTATCTTTAGACCAACGCACAAAACTGTCAACTGCTTGTTGTGGTCGATAGGCATCGTAGACAACTACACTATAGCCATTTTTCTTGACCTCTGCTTGCACTCTTTTTAATGCTTGAGCTGCTGATAGTGTAAGTATAACAATCGGTTTTTTATACCCTTCAATAGATCTGCCCATAAAGTTATTGCTGCTTGCGTAACGTAAAGAAACATAAATAGATGGGTCTATTTCATGTAAATACACAAAACCTTTAGACCTTGCTTCTTGTGTAAGCGCTAAACAAAAGTGATGATTAATAAAAATGCTAATTATAATACTAGCTCGTAAACTTTTTTGTTTAGATAAGTACATAAACCCCTTTATATAGCTTTTCTTAAGCTCTTTAGTAATTAACTACGATTATTGCATATAACATACAACATCATTCATATAAATTACTAATAATAGTATTAGCTGATTTCCAACTAAGTACTGTTGCATAGTTTCTCTTTTGATTTTCTAATCCTCCATACACTACAAAACCATTCGGTTGTTCTGCTTCGCTTAATCTATACCAATACTGTAACGCCGTAAAATAATCAGAAGATACTGTTTTACCTGCCTTTATTTCAACTGGAATAAGCTGTATACCTTTTTCAATAATACAATCTACTTCATGGCCATGGCTGTCTCTCCAAAAGTAAAGATTGGGCAAACGGGCTCTATTGTAATATTGCTTTTGTAGCTCAGAAATAATAAGGCATTCTACTAAACTCCCTTTTAAATAATGAGTATATACTTGATCCGGAGAATCAATACCCAATAACGAACAGGCAAGACCTGTGTCATAAAAGTAAAGTTTTGGAGTTTTCACTAATCTTTTATTGAAATTTTTGTAATGTGGCTGTAACAAAAAAACAATATAACTTGATTGTAATAAAGAAATCCAATGCTGAGCAGTGCGTAAAGGTATACCGCAATCATTTGCAAGCGATGATAGATTAAGCAGTTGACCTATCCGCCCTGCACATAATTTTAAAAAAAGTTGAAAAATAGTTAAATCTTGAACATGAGCTACCTGCCGAACATCCCGCTCTATATAGGTAAGGGTATAGCTAGGATACCATACAAAAGGCTTTATATTTTCATCATAGAGGCGAGGATACGCACCCCTATAGACAAGCTCTTCTACAGTTAATGGTAAAAGAGAGTTTTCTTGTAACTCTGAAATAGAAAGAGGCAAAAGTGTTAGAATTGCAATTCTTCCTGCCAGAGTTTGAGTAACTGCTTGATTAACTAAAAAATTTTGCGATCCTGTTAATATAAAATAGCCATAGACTTTTTCACTATCAACATATGTTTGAATATAAGAAAGAATACTCGGGACATTCTGAATTTCGTCTAAAATAATACCGTGCGGATTACGATAGCGCTCAAGAAAACTACGGGGATCTTCCATAACTTGAGCACGTACATCTAAATCTTCCAAGGATATATACACATGCTTATCAAATGCTATTTTTGAAAGAGTAGTCTTACCTGATTGGCGTGGGCCTAAAAGCGCTATAACTGGTAGTTGTAAAGCTATTTCCTTTAACGTTGATAACAGCTCGCGATGTATCATATAAAACCCCTATTTAAAAATATTATTAATACTTTTGTACATATTTTACAATTTATGTAAAAATTGCACAAGCATAGTGTAAAAAGCAATTTATCTCTTTCCCAAAACAACACCTATGAAATTATCAATAGTCAAATTTTTACTTAAAATTTAACCTAAAAAAATTGTAGCAATATATGCTTTAGGCCTAGTTACCTAAAATGAAATATTAGTATCTGTTAGCGAAGGACAGCAAATTAGCCATAGGCGATGAGGACGAATAGTCTAAATTATTATTTTGTCGACAAAATAAAATATTGTCGATATAATTATACTATAAGTTAAAAATTTACTTGGAGTTAATTATGGCGAAAAAGATACAATTTGTTTCCGACAGCACACTTTCACAGCAATGTTATGAGCACATTCAAAACGAAATAATAGAAGGCATTTTAACACCTGGTCAAAAGCTTAAAGTGGTTCCTATCGCACAGCGCTTTAATATTGGCCAAAGTCCTGTAAGAGAAGCTTTATCTAGATTGACGGCAGTTGGACTAGTAGATATTGAAGAGAATAAAGGCTTTAGAGTAGCGACTATATCAGAAGCTGATATAAGGGACACTTATAGGACCTTTACCCAAATTGAAAATTTAGCTTTAGAGCAAGCAATAGAAAAAGGTGATGTTTCTTGGGAAGCTTCCATAGTCGCCGAGCTTCATAAATTGGGATTAATCGAAAACAAAAGTTATTTTGATTCTTACGCTGAGTGGGTCCAACAGAATTATAATTTTCATGTAGCTTTGATCCGTGGGTGTAATTCTCCAACGCTCCTTGAAATTCGTCGTACTCTTTATATGAAATTTGATCGCTATTGTCGCATGTCTTATCAAATCAGTAAACGTGCATTGTCTTTAAATTACAAAGAACATAAAAAGCTAGCTGAAGCTACTCTTAAGAGAGATACCAAAACCGCACAAGCTTTAATGACTTATCACATTAATGGCATGATTGAAGATGTAATTAAAAAATTTAAAGAAAATAAACTTATTTAGGAACAGCTATGAATGCTACTAATGCTTTAATTAAGTTAGTAAAATATGCAGCACCGAGTACAAAAGCCATAGTTTTTGCCTCATTATGCTCAGTGCTTAACAAGATCTGTGATATTGTGCCTGAAATACTGATTGGTATTTCCATAGACGTAATTGTCAATCAACAACACTCAATTGTAGCAAAGCTAGGCATTGCAAATCCCTTTCATCAATTGTATTTAGTTGGCTTTCTTACTGCATTATTGTGGATTTTAGAATCTATTTTTGAATATGCTTATTCCATTACTTGGCGAAATTTGGCACAAGAGATTCAGCATACACTTCGTTTAAAGACTTACGAAAAAATTCAAAATTTAGATCTAGAATATTTTGAAAATAAGACAACTGGTAGTCTACTAAATACACTTCAAGATGATATAAACCAATTAGAGGGATTTTTAAGCCAGGGCCCCAATGAAATAATACAACTGACTGTTAACATTATTGTTATGGGATTACTCTTTTTTTATCTATCGCCAACGTTAGCACTAGTGACACTGCTACCCGTGCCTTTTGTTATTGGTATCGCCTATTACTTCCAACATAAGTTAGCAAACTTATATGAAGCTGTACGTCAAACTTCCAGTAATTTAACAAGCCATATCGCTTCCCGATTACAAGGTATTGCTACCATTAAATCTTATACAACTGAGAAGTATGAACTTGAGCGTTTACAAAAGCAGAGCAATCTTTATCAAAAGGCAAACTATAATGCAAACCGTGTAACTGCACAGTATATTCCTATAGTGCGCATGGCAATAATGGTCGGGTTTATTATGTCTCTAGTTGTTGGAGGTGTTTACGCTCTGCAAGGGAAAATACCCATAAACTGGTACGCCGCTTTAGTGTTTTTAACGCAACGTTTTTTGTGGCCATTTACGTCACTGGCAACAATCACTGATATGTATGAAAAAACAATGGCATGCGCAAAACGAATACTCGCTATTCTTGCTAGTTCGCCTGCAATTATTGATGGTAATTCTAAAAGCGATATACAGAGCATAAAAGGCCAAATCTATTTTAAAGACGTTTCTTTTTCTTATTCTAATGGCCTGAAAGTTCTTAATAAATTGAACTTCGAAGTCCCTGCACGTAAGATCGTTGCATTTGTTGGCCAGACTGGTTCGGGCAAAAGTACGATTATTAAGCTATTATTACGTTTTTATGATGCCAGTAGCGGTTCAATTTCAATTGATAATCACGCTATAAGAGATATAAAACTTACCGATTTACGTAAGTCATTAGCACTTGTAAGCCAAGATGTTTACCTAGTTGAAGGCACCATAGCCGAGAATATAGCATATGGCACTTTTCATGCATCACGTAACGACATTATAAAAGCAGCCACAATGGCACAAGCGCATGATTTTATAATGGCACTACCACGTGGATATGATACAAAAATACAGGAGCATGGTAAGAATTTGTCTGGTGGCCAACGTCAACGCATCTCAATTGCCCGGGCAATAATTAAAAAGGCCCCTATTATAATTTTTGATGAAGCAACATCCGCTATCGATAATGAAACCGAAAGTATGATTCAACGGTCAATAGTGCAACTTTCGGCAAATCATACAATTATTATAATAGCACACAGACTTTCAACAGTGCGTAATGCTGATACTATCTTTGTTTTAGACAAAGGTTCTATTATTCAATCAGGTAATCATGAAGAACTTTTAAAAAAACAAGGTGTATATGCAAATTTATGGAATGGGCAGTTAAGTTAACACTTTTTTAGCGCTTTGATCCTAGAAATATTTTTTTCTTATGTAATCATATCTTTTACCAATGATACGTCCCAGTAGCATAATGAATCTCCTTAAAAGTAGTTACTCTTTTTAAGAAGATTCATTATGCTTTTTTGTCTCACGTGTATATGAACTTCAACAGGATAGTATGCCGCTTACTTGCTAGCCAGTAGCAAAGGACCTTTTGTCAATTAGTTAGAATCTATTCATCTATTTTTATGAGCTCTTACAATGAGCTTTACTCCATTAGAGCGCGCAGCTGTTCCTGAGCTGTTAACTGCTTGCGCGGTGAAGGATCAGCTCATTACGGATTTAATCTAGATCAAATGATTCTAAATACTTTGGCACGATAACAGTACCACCAAAGCGCTCTTCTATTTTATTTTTTAATGCCTCTGCAGCTGGTTTTTCTCCATGGGTAACAAATACTTTTTTAGGCCTATTTTCAAAATGCCCAACCCATTTCAAAATTTCGTCATAGTCAGCATGAGCAGAAAGAGAGTCTAATACTCTTATGTCTGCTTGAACGGTATAGTACTCATCATCTATTTTTATTAGTTTTTCACCATTGACTAATGCATGTCCTGTTGTACCTTCTGCCTGAAACCCTACAAAAAGGACCGTGTTCTTGGCATCAGAAATAAAACGTTTGAGATGAAACAATACGCGTCCACCATCAGCCATGCCACTTCCAGCAATAATTATTGCCGGCTGCTCAATGCGATCGATCTTCTTAGATTCTTCCGCCGTGAGCGTATACGTAGCAAGAGTAAATATATCCTTACACAAGTCAGATGATAATTCATATTCTTCTTTAAAATCACACGAGAAATTAGCAACATGGATAGCCATCGGACTATCTAAAAAAATAGGAATATCGGGAATCATATTCTTTTGTTTTAATTGATGAAGACAATAGAGGATCGTTTCAGTACGCCCTATAACAAAGCAAGGAATTATAATAACGCCCCCTTTTGCTATTGTTGCATTAACAATATCACCTATAATTTTTATCGGGTCATCTTGTGGATGGAGCCTATCACCATAGGTTGATTCAATAACTAAAAAATCAGTTTGCTTAAGTGCTGGTGGTGCTTTTAGCATAAACTGTTGTGGTCGTCCAAGGTCTCCAGAAAAGGTTAGTTTTTGTTTGCCATCTGATACAATCACAAATGATGAACCAAGAATATGTCCTGAGCGCACTAGGGTAACTTTTAAAGAGGTACCAATATCAATAACGGTATCGTAATCAACCGGATTAAAAAATTTTAATGCGTTCTCAGCATCACGTGCTGTATACAAGGCTACTGCTGGCGGATGATCAGGACCACCCCTTTGATTAAATTTTATTGCCCCTCTTTCCTGCAAGGACCCACTATCGACTAGCATCAGAGAGCACAATGCATAGGTGCCTTTTGAACAATATATTTTGCCCCTAAAACCATTCTTAACTAATACCGGTATATAACCAGTATGATCTATATGAGCATGAGTTACTATAACAGCATCAATGCTTTCCGGGTCTACAGGAAAGGGGTCAGAATTGCTCTGAGTGATTTCCTGAGATCCTTGAAACATGCCACAATCAACTAAAATTTTTATATTTTCGTGCTCTACAAGATAGCGTGATCCTGTTACTCCTTCTACTGCACCCAAAAACGTTATTTTCATGCTTCACCTATTTTTTTCTTGAAATATGCTCTCACTTTATAGCAAGCATAGTTAGAATGAATCTTTTATTACAACAAAAGACCCTTCAGCTTTTTGATTATTTTACCATACAGAGAGAGACAATCGCGAAAAATAAATCTTTAAGAAGCGTTCAGAGTTTATTCAACTATCTTTTTTTGCCACTCAAGAGTTAATTTCTTTTTTTTGTAATTAAATGCAAGCCCAATAAGTACAATTCGTAAGAGCTACTACAAGATACTTTTGGAAAGATTCACTTACTTCAGCATTAGGGTAATTAAGTTGGTACTTTTCAGTTATAGGATCATAGCCCGTTATAGTTAGGTATCCTGTTTGAAAAAGCAATGGAATAAGAGGGATATTATCTATATCAAACGTACCTAAACTATCAGCACTTAACTCTATATCTTTTATATCTTCTAAGACTGGATATTGGTTTTTTATTAAACTAATAAGAAATGAGGGAGTACCTGAGCTAAACCAATAGTTAGCTCTTTTTTTTGTTTTTAAATAGTAAAGGACAGAATAAGGATTATATATCTTTTGAGATGCTCTTTCAGAAAACTGGTAACCATCATACCAGAGTTTCATTTCTTGCATAACTTGCTCAGTAGACATATCTTTATCAGCAGCTAAATCATTTATATATTCATTAAAGTAAAGATCAATTTCGTCTTTAGTATAACCCAGTAGCATTGCAGCTTCAGGCTCCATAGTAATATCAATAAGATTATTAATACCTGAAAAAATAGATGTTTTAGAAAACTTGCTTACACCGGTAATAAAAACAGCATGTAAGTGTTCACTAAGGCCCTTTATGGTATCATAAAAACTTTTAAGCACTACTTGTTGAGCTTGTGCTCGACGTGGATCCTGTAGGTGATCAAGTAAAGGCTTATCATATTCATCGATTAATATAACCACTTTTTTATGTTGTGCTAATTGACGTACTAAAAATGACAGTTTTGATCCTAAACTTGGAGCTTCTGCTATATCAATACCATGACTATGCGCAATATTTTTTAAAGCCCACATTAAGTTTATTTTAAATTCAAGAGCAGTTTCATGATCTATCGTAGAAAAATCCAAATGAATAACAGGATATTCTTGCCAATCATAATCACTTGACTCTATCGACAAGCCAGAAAAAAGCTGCTTATTACCGGAGAATAATTCTTTAAGTGTCGAGATCAACAAAGATTTACCAAAGCGACGAGGACGTGAAAGAAAATAATACCTACCTCCGGTAGCGTAAAGATTGTAAATAAGCTGCGTTTTATCAACGTAAGCATAATTACCAGTTATCATTGTATTAAAATCACTTACGTCTCTGGGTAAATTTTTCATGAACTATCTCAGATGGTAAAAATTAACTATGTCTTTTGTTTCTTTTAGCTTAGCTAAGCACCCGTCTTTAAGCAACTTCAATTTCTAAAAATTAAAAGTGGGAGTTGTTTAAGTAGGTTCTATTGGGTTTTTAGCGTAACCATAAGCAAGCCGACATAAAAAGGTTTAGTAAAGAAGAGTGATGAAAAAAATTGATTTATGGAAATGAGTCATGAGAAATGTCCCTAGTAGAGTTAAGGTTTAGTAAGGTTGTTTATAAACTCAGCTGTAAACTCTTTGTTGTAGATAAGGCCAACGGCAAAAGGAGGTAATCCTTGTTTATTAGGTTTTTTTAGTCCCTTATCAGCTCCTTCAAGCTCAAGTAAGTACGCTAATACCTTTTTGCTTGGACAAGTAATACCATCTTTAATACAGCCTTTAAAAGCATAATGCCATAGATTATTACCAGCTTTATCAATGGTGAATACTGTGTTAAAACCTTTTTTTATTAGAGCTTTAACAGTATCAACATCATCACTAACAGCTGCATGAAAGAGTTGTCTACGTCTAAAATCTATGTAGGCTTTAATTAAGGGATTAGTAGCGTAATCTTTACCTGGTAATGTACCATAAGGATCTAGTGTTGATGACAAAGAGTTTAATAAGTTTTGTGTGCCTACATCATCTATATTAATATTCTGCTCTTGAGATCTAAGGGCAAACAAAAGTTGCTCAAAGCTTAAAGTATTTAGTTGAGGAAGAAACCATAAGCGAGCAGTTTTATCATGGGACCCAGTTAAAGCAAAATTGCCACAAGGACTAAATGCTACTGAAATCATATCATCAGTATGCCCTTTAAGGTCCTTTATAGCACTGCCAGTAGATACATCCCATAAACATGCAATTTTATCAGCTGATCTAGTTAAAGCATATTTACCACAGGGACTAAATACTACCGATCTTACAAAACTATTATGGCCTTTAAGTTCTTGTATAGTAGTACCAGTGGCCAAGTGCCATAAACGAACAGTTTTATCAGAAGATCCAGTTAAGGCAAGTTTGCCACAAGGGCTGAAGGATACTGAGTTTACAATATCAGTATGACCCTTAAACTCCTTGAACTGAATAGCTAGAGCTTTATTTAAAGCATCTTTATATTTTTCTAGTATTTTGCCTTTAAGTCTTTGCTGTATTTCTCCAGGCATGCTAGAGATACTAGCAGAAAGCTTCTCTTGTGATGTTTGAGAAAGTAATGCTTCTATAGTTTTATCAGCTGCTCGATCTTTTAAAGAAGCTAAAGAGCTGAAACTATTTGAAAGGGTTAAAAGAAGAGCGGTAAAAATAATTGATTTAGTGAAATTAGTCATGAGCTAGACTCTTTTTATAATTTATTATTTAGACATATTTATAAATATAAGATTAAATATATTAATGCAATATGTCAAATTAAATTCCTTGGTTAATGGAGCATATTCCTGATAGCAAAGCTCAATTGGCCTAGTAAGAACTTAGATAATGATCAAGTACCGGTTTATCATATTCATCAATTAAAAGAACAACTTTATTTTTCCGAGCTAACTGTTTAACTAAAAAACTAAACTTAGCATTAAGTGTTGGAGCTTGAGATATATCTATCGTATAGTGCTGAGCTATAGAATTTAAAGCCCAACCTAAGCTTAACTTTAATTCGGTAGCAGTCTCATGACTTATATCAGCAAAATCTAAATAAATAACAGGATACTCTTGCCATCTATAGTCACTACTGCTTATCAACAAGTCTTTAACAAGTTCTTTATTTTCAGAAAATAATTCCTTTAACGTAGAAGCCAGAAGAGACTTAGCAAAACGACGAAGACATGAAAGAATTTGTAGTTTCTAATATTTTTAGTTTTAATGTTTAACATCAAACTAAAGATATGACGCTTTTGGCTTATATAAGGTTTTCAAAGTTTATAATTTGATTAAAATTGCCACAATATTCAATAAACTTTTTTAAATCTTTTGTCGATATAACAGTTGTTTGAGTATTTTCTAAAGGATGAAATCCAGCTTGATCATAATTAAATATACGTGAATCTAAAAGAATTTTTACGTTATGATCTTTATCGTTAAGTATGCCAAACGGTGTTACCGATCCGGGCACTACTCCTAAATACTGTTTAAGTAATTCTTCATTAGCAAATCTCAACTCTGGAGCTTTAATATTTTTAGATAAAGGTTTTAAAGCGATTTTAGTATCATAGACAGCTACAATTAAATACAAATTATTTTTGTTATCCTTTAAAAAGAGATTTTTACACCCAATACCTGGAATATGAAAAGCAGCCTTAAGAGACTGCTCAATTGTTAACAAAGGCTCGTGATTATAAGTTTGATACTTAATATTTAATTCTTCAAGTTTATTAAATAAATTTTCTTTGGCAGTCATAACTTTTCTTTATAGAGTAGTTGTCAAGGAAATGCTTTTTCCAAGATAATCTGTGTTTAACTACGTTAAATCTAACAAATTTTTAATCTTATACACATACTGCATACGCTCTTTTTCCCATGCTGTAATAATTTCTTTTTTTGAGGCAGCTGGGTTATGAATTAAAAATTGTTGCGTAAAATTAATATAGGCCCATTCTTTTTTAGGTACCACTTTAGTCTGTTTTCTATTAAGATATTCTTGTTGCCAAAACAAAGCAAATTCTCTATAGGTCGGAGGATTGCCAGAAATCCATCTTTCATTAAGCCAGTCAATGCCAAATGCAGTAAAGTGAAAATGATTGCCAATAACTGTCTTAAAAAAACTGCGAGTCTTAGCATCGTTCTTATATCCCCCATAAAGCATTAAAGCATCAAGCTCAAGATTATAGTCTACAAGTTCTTTATTTGCCTTAGATGTACTAGGAAGTTCTTGCAAATGTACAACCTTGCCTGTCTCTATAAATACTGTGATACGATTTATCAAAGCAACTTTATTACCTTTTATAGGTAGACTATAAGTTGCGCATAAGCCTTTAAGCTCATTGATTTTCATGTAATATAAAGCTTCATGTAGTTCATTAAGCTCATGAGCATGCAATAATTTTTTAGCTATCATCTTCTTAAATCTATCTTAATTAATCTTGTTTTAGCTATTTTTTTATCTATTGAGTATTAAAACCATCTAATCAGTTATAAGGTGATTATTGGCAATTCATGTTCAGGTATTTGAAGCTGTATTTTTGGCCATATAACTGCGTATTTAGCTGGTTGGCACTCTTTAATATCAGATAAAAGCGCTCTCTTATCGCTAGCATTCATATGAGGAAACAATACTTGCAACATGTCGATTAAATCATCGGATGACATAACCGCGTATGTTTTTGCTTCTACTTTTTTCAATTCTTCATCTGAATACAAGCGGTGTAACTCTGGCAATATAATGGTTTCTTCTTCATGCAAATGAATCAGATTCTCTCCCACAAACTTCCTGTAACCAACGTAAAACTGATAACCAGCCTCTACTTTTTCTGATGCTAATACAAAAGAATTAACACGATCAAGCAATAACTGCAAATTATTAAGCGTCTCATCTAAAGTTCCATGATCTTCTTCAATATGCTCGTATAGTTGCGAGTTTTTCTGCTTAAGCAATACATGTAAACAATTATCTTCATACTCCGCATGCCCTTTGAGTAGCTCAATCGCTGCTTTAAATTGTTCTGTAACTTTTACCACCTCTTGGGCTATCTGAAAGTTGGTCTTTGCAATCAAACGTTCTAAATCATTAAGTACAAAGCTTAAATATTTATGTTCACGATAAAATTTATATCGTATAAAATTATGCATAGTTGTTTCCTACCGCTTAAAATGAAGCCTCTGGGTTTTCTTTATTTAATACAGGAGTTTCGCAAGATACGATGAAAAGTCTGATACGGAGTGCTATTAAATATGACAAAAGGGCATAAAAAAAGAGCCTAAAAATTAATTTAGACTCCTTTTCTCTTTGAAAACTGGCGGGGCTGACGAGACTCGAACTCGCGACCTTCCACGTGACAGGCGGACGCTCTAACCAACTGAGCTACAGCCCCCGACAAATTTCTGGCTCCTCGGACAGGACTCGAACCTGTGACCTAACGATTAACAGTCGTGTGCTCTACCAACTGAGCTACCGAGGAATTCGATATACATTTTAATGGTGGGCGGTGCTGGACTCGAACCAGCGACCCCCAGTTTGTAAGACTGATGCTCTACCAGCTGAGCTAACCGCCCGTGCTATTTTCATAACTAGCTAAATCTAGTGTATGACAAAATCTTACAAATGTCAAAAAAACTTTCTTAACTTGTCTAAAATTTTATACACTAGTTATGATGTACAAAAAGTATAGCATAGTTACACTAATACTCAACTTTTAAGGGACACAATGGCTAATTGGTTTGGCTCTTTGAGCAATATCTTTTTCTTTCTTTTATTTTTGCAAGTAGCACCAAGCTTATTTAAAGACTTGCACAAAAAATATTCAGGACTACTTGAGCCTAAAAGCAAAGTTGGCTTAATTCATATTAAAGATAACTTAACAAGTTCAGGAGCGTATACACGTAACTTAAGAAAGTGTTTTGAAGACAAAGATATTAAAGCAATACTTATAAAGATGGAATGCCCAGGAGGCTATGCCGGAACTGCTCAATCAGTATTTAACGAAATAAAAACGCTTAAAGCTCAATATCCTAAACCTATTATTACACTTGTAGAAAACATAGCTGCTTCAGGCGGCTACTATATTGCCAGCGCTACAGATTATATTATAGCTCCAGCAAGTGCTTTTATTGGTAGCATAGGAGCCTATGTAGCATTTCCTCAGGTAAAACAGTTTATCGAAAAGTATAATATTAAGTATGACATTATAAAATCTGGAGCTTATAAAGCCTCTGGTAGTCCCTTTTTAGATCTTACACCTGAGCAACGAAAACAATTGCAGTCATTAACTGATAGCTCCTACAATCAATTTACAAAAGACGTTCAGAATAGTCGTCCGGGTCTATCAAGCGATTCAAAATTATGGGCTGATGGTAAAATATTTACTGGAGATCAAGCGCTTTCATTAAAACTTATTGATGAACTGGGCTCATTTTCTAACGCTGTTAGCAAACTTAAAAAACTTGCCACTATAGAGAAAGAAATAGAATGGGTTAAACCAGCTAAAAGCAGCAACTTTATAACTAACTTGTTTTCTTCTGATAGTGATGATGATGAAACAGACCCCGAGTCCTCATCATCTTTACAAAGTATCGCAAATACTTTGTGTAAAACAGTAGAAGATCGTTACACTACACCACGTGTAAAGTATTAACAGCTCTAAAAAGCAAGAGCGTTACTTAACTAGTAGCGCTTTTGCTTTTACTCTTCTACTAGTTGCGTTTGAGAATTTTCTTTTAGCGTTTCTTTTTCTGACTCTTTATCATCTTGTATTGGTGCAATAAGAGAATCTTGGTTTTCCGTTGCCGTTTCTACAACATCCTCTGCTTTAACCTCTTGAATAGCATCAGTAGCTGAAGTGATCTCTTGAGGTTTAAGCAACTCTGGCACTTCTTGGGCACTATTCCATTCAGCACCCTTTTGAAGTACATAACAATAGGCTAACTCTTTGAAATTTATCAGCGGCTTAACACTTACTTTATAATTAAAGCCATCTATGCTATACGAGTCTATAGATCCTAAACCAAAACCACGAGGAAATATCAGCCCTTCACCACTAGAAACAATTAAATCATTGAGTTTTAGGCTCTCAAGATGATTTACAAAAGCAAGCTTAGAATGTTGCAAACTGTTTTCACCCTCATGAATACCTTGTACACGATTAGAAGTACAATAAGCAGCGATTTTGCATGAAGCATCTGTTATTAAAGTTACTTTACTATAATACGGGTAAACTTCACTTATGCGGCCTACCAAGCAGTTTTTATACACAACAGGATTATCGCGCATCACACCTTTACGTAGCCCAGCATCAAGTAAAAAAAAGTGATTTTTTTCATCAAAATTCTTAAGTATTACTTGTGCTAAAATACCATTATTAGAATTATAACGATTTAAAAAACTACGAACTTCTTGAGTATCATGAGCATAGTCACGATAAGCGTTCAGAGCTATAACCTGGGCTTTGAGGTCTTCTAACTGAATTTTGTAGTTTTGATGGTCAGCCTGCAGCTCTTTGTAACTACGCCAATGGGCAAGCCAATTATGCACAGGACGAGTAACGGTGGTTTGTATTTTAATTACTGGGTATAAAAGACGTGAGGAAAAAGACTCAAGAACACCTGAAGATCGATAATATACTTTAAAAAAGAGGCTACAAAAAAGGCCTCCAGTTACAAAGAGTATACTGCTCTGCTTTAAAAGTCGGAAAACTGAAATACGTGTCATTATACAAACTACCCATAAAAATATTACTTAGCACTACCTATGAGCTAGTATACAAATATTTGCTAAAATACGTAAGCGACTTGCAATGCAGGACGTACTGTTTGAGGACATGTTTCTACTGTTACTGCTAGATTGCAAGCTTGTGCTAATTTGCTGTCAACAAGCTTACTAGCAGCGACACCAAATATAACACCTAAAGCTGTGCCTGCAACAAGTTGTGATACATAATGACGATTACAAACAGTAAAATCGACTGCTAAAAACCCCGCTCCTACAGCCAAAGGAATACCCCATTGCGGTCCATATTGCAACCCAATAAGTGTAGTCATATAGGTTATCTCAAGCATATGGCCTGAAGGAAAGCCACCATGAGACCTTTGGTAACGAGGAAAATGCTCATTGCGTGGCCTTAAGCAGCAGTTCACCTTAAAAAGCTTTAACGCCCGTTTAGTAGCCCACGTAAAAGGTAACCCAAGCACAAAAATCTGTGCTGTAGTTTTAAGTTTAATGTCTTGGGCAAACAAGGCACACGCACCAAGCGTAATCATAGGAACAGCAATCACACCCACGTTAGCACCTGAATGGCACCACTGAGGTAACTGCTTAATATTTTTATGCTGCTTTTTATCGTAAAAACAATAATGTAATGGCTCATCCCATAAGCGCGTAATACCATACAAGGGTACACATGCTGCAGCAACCTTAAGCGAATCGGCTGAAAATAAATAACGCCCAAGCTCAAGAGAATCATACACAAGAGTAGAGCTAAAGCACTTAATTGACTCAACTAAATTTGTCTCTAGAGCCTTGAGCAAGTTAAAGCGCACAGAAAAAAGTAGAAAAAGAATGACTGTATACGCTCTTCTTTTTAAGATCACACTTCCCCCCTTATCTTAAAAAATACAGACAGTATTATAATAAAATAAAAAGGGGAATATAATCAAGAGTTATGAAAATTTACTTAAGAATAGGATGCAAAGTATGCCACTGAGTAGCCTGCTCATACGCATAAGCGGCTTTAAATATCTCAGCTTCAGACAAATCAGGTCCAATAAGTTGTAAGCCTATAGGAAGATTGTCGTGCGTCATACCGCACGGAATACTTAAAGCAGGAATACCCGCTAAATTTATTGAAGCAGTAAAGTAATCTTGCAGATCCATTTGCAGTTGATTATCATCAAAAGCACCAAACTTAAACGCTGGTGACGGTGATACGGGTGACAATAACAGATCGACATCTTTAAATGCTTGATTAAATTCTTCACGAATAAAGCCTTGCACCGTACGAGCATTAGCATAGTAGGCATCTGCATGACCAGCTGAAAGCACATAGTTTCCTACTAAAATACGAGAAGTAACTTCAAAGCCAAAACCTTCTTGACGTGTACGAGCATACATATCAGCCACCGTTTGAGCATCTTTATTACGGTAACCGTAACGTACACCATCAAAACGAGCTAAGTTAGAAGCAGCTTCTGCACGACTTATAATAAAATAAGCTGCTGCGCCATAATCCATCATAGGTAACTTTACTCTTTTTATAGTAGCGCCTAAACGCTCAAATTGCTTTATAGCTTCATTAAGAGCAGCATATACCTCAGGATTAAATCCTTCAGCTTCTAAAGCATTTTCGATGATGCCTAATGTAAAACCTGGCTTTAAGGTACCCGTTAACCCGTGAGTATAATCTTGAGCAGCAATAGGACGACTGGTAGAATCTTGTGCATCATGACCAGCTAATGTTGAAAGCACTAACGCATTATCATAGGTTGTACGTGTTGCTATACCTATCTGATCAAGTGATGACGCATAAGCAATAAGCCCATAACGAGAGATAAGCCCATATGTTGGTTTCAGACCCACAATACCACAAAGTGCTGCTGGTTGTCTTACTGAGCCACCTGTTTCAGAGCCAAGCGCCCAAGGCACAAAACCAGCTGCAACTGCAGCTATAGAGCCGCCACTTGAGCCACCCGGCACCAGATCGGTGTTCCAGGGATTTCTTGTTTTTTGGTACGCTGAAGTTTCTGTTGAACTTCCCATAGCAAACTCGTCCATATTAGCGCGACCAACACATAAAGCTCCAGCAGCTTTTAAACGTACTATTGCCGTTGCATCATACGGAGCTACGTAATTTTGTAATATTTTTGAAGCACAAGATACCGTGCGATTTTTTTGGCAAATATTATCTTTAATAAGCCCTGGAATACCTGCAAGTGGCCCTTGAGCAGAGCTGGCAGCTGTAATAGAATCTGTATCAAATACCTCTAAAGCAGAACCAATGCGTTCGTCGAATTGTGCAAAACGCTTAAGAGAGTGCTCAAGTACTTCAGAGATAGAAAGCTCACGGCGAGCTACTTTTTCTTGTAACGTCTTTATTGAACTAAAGGCAAGTTCACTCATTATTATCCTTAAGTATATTTAACTATTTTTCAAAATCATAGGAACAACATAGTAATCTTCTTCACGCTCAGGCGCTAGTGAAAGCAATAACTCTGGATCTGTTTTTACCATACGATCTTCACGCACAACGTTTGTGCTTTGAACCGTTGTATACACTTTTTTTCCTTGAGCTACTTCAATAAGACATGACGCGTAAGAGAGAACTGCATCTAATTTTGCAGTAAGCTTTTCTATGTCATGTTCGTCTATAGCTACTTGTGACATGTGCGCTAATTTTAATACTTCTTCTTTAGTAATTTTTACCATTAAGATCCTTCAATTGATTGTTTTTTCCACGCTCCAGACTTAAAGCGATATACATACAATAAACTCATAAGAGCATTCGCAACATACAGTGAACCATAAATACTTATAAACTGCAGGTAAGAACTGTTAAAGTGTAAAAACGATACTACCCAAGAGGCAGGAATAAAGCTGCCACATACAACAAGTCGTACCCACATCACCGTCTTAACATCTCCTGCACCACGCAATGCGGCTGATAAGATTAATTGTAACAGATCAAAAAAGACCAGTATACTTACAAGCGGCAGTAGTTTAACTACAAAAGGTGTAAGCACATTCTGCTTACCCATTACATATAAAATTTTTCCAGAACTTACATAAAATATAAAAAATAAACCAAATACCATACTGCAAGAAAGCAAAAGCGTTTTTTTGATAGTATTTTTTATACTATGCCAACGCTGCAGCAAGTAATCGTTACTGACTAAAAATGTAACCACTTGAGCAAGCGCTATAGCAGGCAAAATAGAAAATCGTTCAATATCTTTTATAGCTACAAAACTTTCAAGCACGGTTGCACCACCCACACAGCTGTTAGCTTTAGCAACGCCTGCCATTAATTTAGTAAGCCATATCTGAGAAGCTGCTAAACTTGCTTTATCTATTACTACAGGCCAGCTCATATGCACCAGATCACGCACATTATGCCAACGCACTCGCGTAAATAACTTAATAGCATATTTACTATGCTCTTTTTCAATAAAAACATAGACAAAAGCGCCTATAAACATAACCAAATATTGTATTACAGATGCTAAAGCAGAGCCCTGAAATTCAAGAGCAGCAAAACCAAATTTACCAAAAACAAGTGCGTAATCAAAAAAGATAAAAACTACTGCGCCAATAACAGAAAAAATCATGGGTACTTTAGTATTTTTAATGCCACGCAAAAAGCCAATAAGGGCAAAATAAACAAAATGAAAAAATACTCCTACTGCCCTTAATCGTAAAAAGGGCACTCCAAGCTCAATCATCTCCTGAGGAACGTCGTAAAAGCCATATATTATGTAGGCGCCACCATACAGCAACGATGCTATACACCCACCAATAACACATGTTGCCCAAAACGAATCGGTCACTGCTCTACCAACATGCTTATACTTATGCACACCGTTATACTGACCACACACTACTACCATACCAACTGAAAGCCCTTCAGCTATTTTGGTAATAAAATGAAATAGCGTATTAGTTACCCCAAGAGTAGTATAGGTTGAAGCAACATTAAGCTGCGCTATAAAATAAATATCAAGTAAATTAAGAACCGAGTACAGTATAAGTGACGTTATAAACTCAGGGTAAAAATACCTTAAAATTGCGCTATAACTTTCCCCTGACACATTACTTGCAGAAGATGCTTCAGGTGTAGGTACGTGAGCAGTATTTTTCATCCTTTTTCCCTTGCGTTTATCACTCTTGTACTACTGGGTTCTCTAAAAATATTAAACGGCGTGATTTATGGCTCATTTTATACTGTTCTTCTTTAGTGATAAAGCTTTGCACGTAGGCGTCTGGCGTCCATTCTTTTGAGGCCCAATAGACAAGTGTAGCGTTTTTATACGGCGACGCTGGTTTAAACATACGCAACAGCTCTTCTGGCTGCAAAGAAGCACGAGCAGAAAACAGCTCTACAGGATACTCTGTCTTTCTTAAAAAAGTACGCCAATCAAGCTCAGAAATTTCTACATCAGTGAGACCTAAGAGAGCTACAACTTCTTTTAAAAATGCTCTTTTTTTAAAATTAACTTCTATAAGAACTACCTGCAAATGAGGATACTTAATTTTTAAAGGAAGACCAGGAAATCCGCCACCGGTTCCTACATCAGCAACGCAACTGAGCTTAGTGCAATCTACAAATTGACCCAACATAAGCGAGTCTTCAAAATGGTATTTTAGCACAGACATAAAATCGGTTATAGCCGTTAGATTATGTATATCATTGGTTTCTTTAAGCAAAGTATAGTACTGTTGAAATTGCTCAAGTTGCCTGTCAGTTAAGTTTGTACGCTCTTTAAATGCTTGCCATAATGATGGTGATTCAAGTTCTAAATTTTTTTTTGTCATAATAATCGTAGACTTTTTTTAGTTTTGTTTGTTAAAGTTAAAGAGATCCTAGTTACTAGAGCCTGGCGTAAAGGAAAAAATATGAAAAAAACGGTACTCTTTCTAATGAGCTTGCTCTTTTTACATTTTACAGCAACTCTTAAAAGCCAGATAGCTCCTTATAGTATAACGTTTTTCATACGACCTTTACCAGCAACACTTCAAACAACTGCTCAAGCACGTATAGAAAAAATGGTTGCTAAACCAGGCAAATTAGCAAAAAAGAGACTTACACGCGAATTTAATCCCAAAAGTTTATACTCAGGAATCTATGTAACTCACTTAGGGCAGCTTGCTCGCTCTTCTGTGCATGGACAAGTGACTTTACCGCGCAAAAGCGCTGATACCACCCTGTATATGTTAGTAACAGAAGATATAAAACCGTTACTGGTAAACCCTTCTCACAAAACGACACTATCCAGCTTTTTAATTGACCCTAA
Organism: Candidatus Dependentiae bacterium; assembly: GCA_013821315.1. Taxonomy (NCBI): domain Bacteria; species Candidatus Babelota bacterium. The sequence continues at coordinate 30,910 of JACDHA010000009.1, forward strand.
AGTGCGTTCTAGTTATTACTTGTATCAACTTACTCAAAGCCCTGAGACAGGATTGCTTACGTGGTATGTAAGTGAACAACAGGTGCCTAAAGACAAGATACCTGCTGATGCTTTTATTGTATTTGCTGATCCTCAAAGTATACTTATACCATTAGGGCCTACCGTAACAGCAAACAATGACAATTTGGTGTTGCCTGATATATATGTAATTAATACGGCAGATACAGCACTAAACGCTTTACGCTTTCTTAAACTACGAAATTTTTTTCACCCTGTTACATTTAAGTATAATTATCTACCTCAAGGCTATCAGGAACGAGTGCTTTAGTAGTTGAGTATAAACCATTTTTCCAATTGAAAAAAATAGTGGTATACTATAAGGAACCTTGTGTTAGACTTAATAAGGAATATCATAAATGAAATTACAGATTGCTTTTGATCTAACTGATCTTGATCAGGCCATAGCTATAGCTGAAGCTGTAGAAAACTCCGCTGACATTATAGAAGTTGGATCATTGCTTATTTATAAGCATGGTGTTCTTGCTGTACAAAAATTCAAAGAGCGCTTTCCTCAAAAAATTATTTTAGCTGATACTAAGATAGTCGATAGAAGCAAAGATGCTGTTACCCTATTTGCTCAATCAGGTGCTGATTGGATTACCGTTATGGCTGGAGCAAACAAAAACGTTATTCACGCTGCATGTACCATAGCACATGAATTAGGTAAAAAAGTTATGCTTGATCTGCTTGATGCAAGTTCACTCGGACAATCAGCTCTTGAAGCTAAAAGCCTCGGTGCTGACGCTTTAGTTTTTCATAAACCTATTGATGATGATCCACTGGTATTTTTAGATAGATGGGATATGGTTAAAGGTAATACACAGTTACCCGTATTTATTTCTACTGCATTATCACGTGAAACGTTAAGCGAAATACTTTCTATTAACCCAGCAGGCCTTGTACTAGGACAAACTATAACTCAATCGCAAGATCCACAACAAGAAGCTGCCTATTTTGCTCATGCGTTACATGGTTAAAGATTATTAATTTATTATACTATTAGAACTGCTTAAAGATTATATTATTTATGAAAAAGTTATTGATTGTTGAATCGCCAGCAAAAATTAAAACTATAGCCAAGTTTTTAGGCAAAGAGTTTAAAATTATGTCCACATTAGGGCATATTAAAGACCTGCCTAAAAAAGAACTTGGTATTACTATGGATAGCACCATTGGTATCAACTACGTTGTCCTTGAAGGCAAAGAGAAAACAATAGCTGATATTCGCAAAGAAGCGCAAACTGCTGACGAAATATTTTTAGCACCTGATCCTGATCGTGAAGGTGAAATTATAGCATGGCATGTTGAGCAAGAAATACTGGGCCTTATAAAAAAGAAAGCCATTATTCATAGAATAGCTTTCAACGAGATTACCAAGCCTGCTATTGAACTAGCTTTAGCTAATCCTTCAACTATCGATTTAGATAAAGTAGCAGCTCAACAAGCTCGTCGTGTGCTTGATAGACTTGTAGGCTACGAAGTATCCCCTGTCTTATGGCGCAAGATAGCTAAAGGCTTGTCAGCCGGTCGTGTACAATCAGTCACCTTACGCTTAATATGCGATAGAGAAACAGCCGTTATTGGTTTTAAAGCAGAAGAATATTGGAGTATTGATGCTGACTTTTTAACCGATGCTAAAAATAGCTTTAGTGCACCACTTACTCAAGTTAACAAGAAAAAAGTAGCTATTACCAACGAAGAACAGGCACAAGAGCTTGTAAAGGCTATCCAAAAACAGCAGTTTACTGTTGAGTCGATTAAAGATGCTAAACGTCTTAAAAATCCTAATCCACCCTTTATGACCAGTACTTTGCAACAAAGCGCCTATAATCAACTAGGTTTTGCTGTGCAAAAAACTATGCAGCTTGCTCAAAATTTATACGAAGGTATACCGCTTGAAGACACTTCTACACCACAAGCGTTAATTACGTACATGCGTACTGATTCTTTACGTATTTCTGATGTAGCATTAAAGCAAACACGTGAATTTATTGTAGATGAGTATGGCAAAGACTATTTACCAGGGCAAGCACAGCTTTATGCTAAAGGTAAAGCCCAAGATGCCCATGAAGCTATTAGACCTATTGATATAACTATTACCCCAAGCTATGTAAAACGGTATGCGTCAGCAGATCTTGCTAAGCTGTATGAGCTTATTTGGAAGCGCTTTGTAGCTTGCCAAATTAAACCAGCACAATATGCTCAACGCAACGTCGTTATTCAAGGGGGTATTTATACTTTTAAAGTTACAGGCTCTACGCTTATATTTGATGGCTTTTTAAAAGTATACAATCAAGAAGAAGATGAAAAAGAGGACAAAGTACTACTGCCAAAAGAACTTGAAGCTCTTATGCCATTAGTACTTGATAAAACCACTCCTAAACAGCACTTTACTCAACCACCACCACGCTACACTGAAGCGTCTTTGGTTAAAGAGCTTGAAAAAGAGGGCATAGGACGACCAAGTACCTATGCAACTATTTTAAAAACTATTCAAGCACGGTCTTATACTACGCTTGATCCAAAAAAACGCTTTGTTCCCACTGAGCTTGGTATGATAGTAACTAAAATGCTTACTGAAAATCTACCTAAAATCATGGATCTTACGTTTACCGCTACTATGGAAGAAGATCTTGATAAAGTAGCAAGCGGTACTTTAAAACGTGACGTACTTCTTAAAAGCTTTTACCAAGATTTTGAGAAAGATTTAGAATTATTTCGAGGCGAACAAGTAAAGAAAGCTATTGAAAAAACTGAGCTACAATGCCCAAAATGTTCTGTAGGTAACTTAATAATCAGATTTGGAAAAACAGGCCCCTTTATTGGTTGCGCCAATTTCCCAAGCTGCAACTTTACCAGTAATTTTGAACGTCTTGAAGACGGGAGCGTTAAACTTGTTACGCCTGAAGCTCCACAACTACTTGAAGAAACATGCCCCACCTGCACTAAGCCATTACGCCAAGTACAAGGCAAGTTCGGTTCCTTTAGCGCATGCTCTGGATACCCAGAATGTACGTATATAAAACCCATTATTGCTGGCTTTAAATGTACACAATGCCAAAAAGGTGACATGATACAGCGTATGTGGAAAAAGAATAAGTTCTGGGGCTGCAGTGAATATCCTAAATGTACTTCTTCTATTCCTGGTGAAATTGAAGAGACACCATGCTCACGCTGCGAATTACCGTATTTATTGCGTCGTGTAGACAAAGCTGGTAATGTTACCCTTATTTGTAACAATAAAACCTGTGGCTTTAAAAAAGAAAAAGAACAAGAATAGATATAGAGCTATTATAAAAAAAGAGCCTCTTAGATTAATCTAAGAGGCTCTTTTTTTATAACTTTAAGTTATTTTATAGCAAATTTAGCATGCATCTCTGTTACAAATTCAGGCTTAAGAAAGCATAAAGCTCCATAAATAGCCAGGTGAACAGATCCTAAAGCACTTAGCAAAACGCGACCACCCTCTGATGGAGTAATGCCAAGATTGATAGTATCTTTAAAACCCTGAAGCAAATCAACATGAAGAGTAAGATTTCTTGTTTTCCAATTATCAAATGCGCAAGGCAATTGATGTTTGTTTCCATAGGCATAAATGCCACATAACACACTTCCCGCAAGAGCTTGCAAGCCTTTTTTTCTTAATTCAGCTTTTGCAGACTCAGGAAGTTCTTTGGACTTTATATCTTCTGCATGCATAAGCGGCTGAGCACCAAGCGCTAAAGCTAGTAAACTGTAAGAAAGTAATTTCTTCATAAATATATTCCTCTATTAGTTATTATTATATTTATAAGTATACTCTAATTGCAGCTAACAGTAAAAAGCCTGTTATTATGCTTGTTTTTTTGCATCGTGCTTATGCTTTTTGATCAAGTGATTATACTTGTCTTTTAAGCTAAGAAGCATTTTGTCAACTAAAGCTGTCTTAAACAAACCTAAACTCGCCAAACCTAAAAATACAGCGCTGGTAGCAGCAGTTTGATAACTTGCCTTAAAAGATTTTATTTCAGAGTGGCCTTTTGTAAGCGTACCATCATAATTTTGTGTAAATAGGTCGCCACCAGCTATATATTCATTATGTTGCACATTGCTCAGGTAGGTTGTATAGCTCAAACAAAAACAAATACAAGACATGGCTGCACATCCAGCAGCAAGCCTCTTGATTTTATGATAACGTTCTTCTTTTTCAATTTGAACTTGTTTTTGTTGCTGTTCAAAATCAGCCTTTACTTCAATTTCTATAGCCTTAATACGCTCTGGTGAAGTTATATCAGTTGCATGCATAAGCGGCTGAGTTGCAAGTGCTAAAGCTAGTAAACGGTAACTGCGTATTTTATTCATAAACATATTCCTCTAGTAATTATTATTATTATATTTATAAGTGTACTCTAACTTCAACTAACAGTAAAAAGGCGGTTATTAAATAATTATATTTTTTTAAGCTTTATGTCTTCTTAAATATTTGTCGCTATAGTGTTTAGCTTTATCTTTGAAATACAGATACGATGTATCAACCTGTTCAGTTTTATAAAAAAATACCGTTGCTAAAGCATACAAAAGAGCACTTGTAGCAGCATACTTATAACTTACAGCTGAAGATCTGTATTCTTTGCTAATGAACAAACGTGCACCATGTTGATCTACTAAAGGAAATCCATCGGCGTCTTTTCGCTGCTTTTTAGCTATGTATATAACTTTATTATACGATATAAAGCTTGCAACGCTTGTTGTAAGGCCAGCTATTACAGAGCAAGCAGCTAATAACTTTATTTTTCTATATCGTTCTTCTTGAGCAAGCTCAGCTGCATCTTGCTCTTCTTCTGGGTCGGCTAAGTTAAGAGCTGGTTCAGTTTCTGCAAGCTCTTGAACGGCTACCTGTTCTTGACTTAGTGTATACTGATTTCCTAGAATAGAACTCATCAAAATATATAAAATCGTTTTTTTCATAGCTTATTCTTCCATTATTCTTTTTTTAACTATAGAGTCACTACAGCTTATATTAAAAGAATTTAAGCTGTTTTGTCGAGCTTCTTTTGACTATAACTATGAGCTAACCTACAATAAGCTCTTTCAACTACCTGGGGTTTAAAATAACAAAAACCAGCTACAACATATAATAGAGAACTAACAGTAGCGGCTTGATAGCTAGTAGAAGATGTAAGTTCTGTAACGTGTGTGATATAATCACCGTTAGGGTCTCGTATTAATTTAGTAGAAGTACCAATAATCTCATTATATGTGTGATAACTAAAATAAGTAGTTATCAAAGCACTAGCTAGTGAGCATACACCAACAAGTTTTATTTTATTTTTACGCTCTTCACTTTCAAGGGCAGCTTTTCTTTGCTCTTGATCTAAAACAGTAATCTGATTAAACTGCGTAGTCTCTACGATTTTAGGTATCTGTTCGCTATTGGCATTAATACTACATGGATATACCATAGCTAAAGTTATTATACTAAAGAGCATTATTTGTTTCATAAGTAGGCCTTTATAAACGTGTGTGTTATAATTATTTGGTATTTCAGTATAACTTAATTAACTGTAAATTAAAGGTTTACTACATAGGATTCTCAATATGGCAAATAAACACAATCGCTTAAGCTCATTGATATATTTTTCATTACCTTCAGTTATTCTAAGCTCTATCTTCTGGGGATTTAGCATGCAATTATCTAACAATTACAACACTCCTATCTCTGGCACCATTATTATCCTTAACGGCCCCTCAGCATCAGGCAAATCGTCATTACAAAAAAAACTCCAAGAGTTATACGCTGAGCTTTATTTAAAAGTAGGCATCGATGACCTTTTTGTTAACTTGTTACCTGCTCGCTATATTACCAGTCCTGTTCCTCATCAAACACCTGAAACTATGGTTATGAAAGGAACTTCATCGAAAGACAGCGAAGGCAATCCAGTTTTTAGCCTTGAAATAGGGACTCTTGGTCAAAAAGCAATAGCTGGAATGCATGCAGCTATAGGAGCTTATGCCCGTGCGGGGAACAATGTTATTGTTGATTATATTTTGTATTATCCAGAATGGACAGCGCAATTAGTACATAATTTACGGGGCCTACGCGTATACATGATTGGCATTAAGCCAACATTGTCAGCAATTGAGCAACGTGAAAAGTCACGAGGTACCACGCCACTGGGGCATGCGCGTAGCCATTATGCTACTGTGCATCAAGGTATGATCTATGATCTTGAGCTTGATACAACTGCTATGACCGTTGAGCAAGCAGCGCTAAAAGTTCAAGAATTTATTAAAAATAATTCAGAACCAAAAGCATTTAAAGCACTAAGCGAAAAAGCCGCTTAAGTAAAATTAGCATAAAGAGTCTCGATTACGTAACATCTATCATGTGGAGTGCTTATGTGATCGAGACTCTTTTATTGTATACTATTTTAAACGTGTTCCATTAGGTACTGAGTATTCTACTGTAGCACGTGTTAATTTTTTTTCAGCATTTTCTGCAAGCAGCATCATACCTTGGGATTCGTTACCCATAAGTTTACGCGGCTCGAGATTGTACACAAATATACTCTGTTTATTGAGTAATTCTTCAGGCGTAAAATGTTGTCTAATACCTGAAAGTATTTGGCGTATACCATACGAGCCAAAATTAACTTGTAGTTTATAAAGCTTATCTGATTTTGCTACCTCTTCACACTGCTCAATAGTGCCTATAAGTAACATAATTTTAGCAAAGTCATCTATAGTAATAGAATTTACCGCTGGTAGCTCTACTGCAAGAGGCTGCACTGGTGTAGCTGTTTCTTGTTGCTCAGTAGCTATTTTTTCAGGCTGATGTTTTTCAAACAAATTATCAATTTTATGTAACATAAATTTTTTATTCCAAGGGTTAGAGGTTAAATCTGCTACCATATCGTTACCAGGCGCTAAAGTTACACCAATACTGGTTAATAACTCGGCCATTTTGTTTGGTAGCACAGGAGACAATAAAATACCAATGGCTTCTAAGCTATGGCAGGTAGCTGAAAGTATTTGCTCAAAGCGCGCTCTATCAGTTTTAATAACCTTCCACGGCTCTTGTTCATGAAAGTAACCATTTACGTCATTAATAAACTTCCATAAACTATTAAGAGCACGATAAAAATACCCTTCTTGCATATCTAGAGCAAACAACTCAAGCATGCTATAACAACTAGCACGCAAGGCAAGTTCTTTAGTATCCCAACTTTGCGGTGCGTTTACTTTATAAGCATCAAATTTATGTGCTAATGTTACCATACGGTTAAGCAAGTTACCCAGATCGTTAGCTAAATCGGAAGTGATACGTTGCTCCAGATCTTCAATACTAAATTCAGCATCTTGTGTAATTGCCATATGACGCGTTAGATAATACCGTATAGGCTCGGCACCATACGTATCAAGAAGCACCTGTGGATCAACTGCATTACCTAATGATTTAGACATTTTTTGATTATTGACTTTAATCCAGCCATGTACCAGTAATTTTTTAGGCAATTCTAATCCTGAAGCCATTAAAAAAGCTGGCCAATAGACCGCATGAAAACGCACTATATCTTTGCCCATTACTTGCATATCAGCTGGCCACCAATACGTAAGCTCTTCTTGACGTGCTGGATTACCATATCCTATAGCAGTAATATAATTATTAAGCGCATCAGCCCACACATAGGTTACATGCTTGGTATCTTCAGGAAAAGGGATACCCCAGCTTACGGTAGTACGAGAAATACTTAAATCTCTCAGACCGCCTTTTACAAAGCTGATTACTTCGTTAAAACGCTCACGTGGTGTAATAAAATCAGGGTTCTCTTTATAAAATTTGAGTAATTTATCTTGATACTCTGATAACTTAAAAAAATACGATTCCTCTGAAACTGCTGCAGTTGCACGACTACATGAAGGGCAAACCGGCTCTTGCTCATTCTCTTGTAATGAAGCATCTTTTTCAGTTACAAATGTTTCGCATGGCGTACAATAATAACCGGTATAATAAGATTTATAAATAGCACCGCTTTCTTGTAACCTTTTGAGCCATTCTTGCACTGCTTTAACATGAGCTGTATCAGTAGTTCTTATAAACTCGTTATACTCAATTTCGTATTTATGCCACATGTCTTTATAGTTATCGATAAAACTATCGACAAATTCTTGTGGCTGTTTACCAGCCTTAGCTGCAGCTTCAGCTACCTTTTGGCCATGCTCATCAGTTCCTGTTAAAAAAAAGGTGTTATAACCACGCAGCTTATGCCAACGAGCAGCTACATCAGCAAGTAAAGTAGAATACAGTGAGCCTAAATGAGGCTTAGCAGTCACATAATAAATAGGCGTCGTTACATAAAATTTTTTCTTTGAATCAATCATAAACCACATATAGAGTAAAAGTGAAAATCTTATTTTGCATAGTATTAGCATAGCAGAATGGAGCTTTTTTGTTAATGCGCTAGCATTACCGAGCTTATGAATTGCCAAAATTTTAATTAAGGTTACAATTATATTAAATAACTTATACTTAATAATTTTCACTTAAGAAAAATAATGATAAAAAAATATAGTGCACTTGCTCTTTTTGCTTTTGGCAGCCTTTATGCTGGTGGTAATATTACAGATGTTATATCCTCAACTAATAATCATACACCTATTTCAAAACTGGACCTTATAAGTGCTGTTAGTGTAGCAAATCTTAGCAAAATAAATGACTTACTAGCATCTGGGTTAGATTTAAAAGAGTTAGAAAGTTATTTGTTCTCCGTTATAATTGACAAGTGTATACATGTGTTTAAGACGCCATTAGATACTATTATAGTAGCGCTAGAATGTTTATCAGACAAAGGCCTTCAAATAGATAAATGTTTATTGCCTCATGGGTGTATATTTATAATACATGAAATTTTATTGAAAGCATCAGAAGGCAAGAAAACAAAACTATGCCATGACTTACTTACTTCTTTATTAGCTAACGTTAATAACCGTTTGTTTTATTGCGTATTACAAAAAACTAATCCCAACCTTATTCATCAAATACTTAATGTAGCACTCAGCGTAGGCTACTTAAAATCTGTTATTTTACTGTGCTCATTACTAGATTCTAAAGCCTATAGCACTCTGTTTGCTAATACACTCTTAAATCAAACCCCTATACCCAACAAAACACGTATTTTTATTATTAATGTACTCAATAAAAATCTTGATTACGCACTTTCTGAGTATAGCTCACAACAAAATCGTCGCAAGCAATATAAAAAATATCTTGAGCATAATAGAGCAACTTTAACAAAAATTTTAAAGTGGTCAGAAAGGCTTAATGATTCCAACTTAGTTCAGCACATTGTTGAGTTAAGTTTACCTAGTAAGCCTCTCTATATTCAAAAAATGCCAGAACTTGTAAACCAAATAAATTTGGACTGCGTAATTCTGGGTATTTAAATTGAACGTACAATTAAAAGACAAAAGGCATACTTAGTTAAGCCTTTGCTGTAAGCCAGTCTGTTTATTTATTTTTATGCGAAAGTTGCACTTGTAAACCCAAAACACCAAATAGCGTTGTGATATTATTCCAACGGGGGTTGCCTTAGCTGAAAGCATACGATACAGATTTTGTCTACTTAGTTGTGCTTCTTGTGCTATAGCAGACATATCACCACCTTGCGCTTTTAATACATTTTTGAGAGCTAACAGCAAAACCCGCGGATCTGGGTCAACCAACGCTTCATTAAGATAACTTCAATGTCCATAAGCCAATTGCAACTTATATGAGACACTCTGTCAATAGTGGCGCTGTACGCTCTTTACATTACGCATAAAACACAGAGATCTATTTATCAATAAATAATATATTGGTTGATAAAATTTTAATTATTGCTATAATTATTTAATATAATATAAATTTAGCGTTTTATATTCAGGAAAAATAATTTAAAAGTTTAATTTAATAAAAAGTCAAAGAAAGCATATCATGGAAAAAGCATATTTTTTGTTTAGCCTACTTCTTACTAGTAGTCTTTATGCTAGCTATAAAGAATCTGAGTATGATCAAGATACCGTACAAGAAAAGCTCTATAATCCTTTTAGTCTGCAGGCTCTTTGTCTTAGTACACTAGCAAAAAATATAAATAGCTCTTCACCCCAGTTAAATCTTCTAGCGCAATCACCAGAATTACAAGAACAACTTAGGCTTCCTACTCAAGCTGATCGTAAGGCCGCAGACAGCAATCATGTTGAAATTGCTGAATTATTGATAAAACATGGTGCTGATGAAATAAATAAAGCAGGCAATCAAGCTATCGCCTCTGGCCATATTGATATAGTAAAGCTTTTTATGGAATACGGTTTTCAAATTAAATCTGAGCATCTAATAATTGCTGCTTCTGGATACTGTAGTACGGACAAAGCTCTACCAATGCTAGAATTCTTACTTAGTTATGACTTAGATATAAACTATGAAAACTATCGCAATGAGGGGGCTTTATATGCGGCGACATATGATTTGCAGCGTAAAGATAGCTACCCAGTTGCAAAATTCCTTCTTGATAGAAATGCTCTGCCTAACGGAATTAGTGGTTTAAGTTACGATGCCTTATCCAATTCAATTTCAAAACAAGACACACAAACAGCATTGTTGCTACTTGATAGAGGAGCTAAAAATAGATTAGCAGGTTATGCAGATTATTATAGTAGATCACCTTTAGCCCTTGCACTTAAATATAACAATATACAACTTATAGAACGGCTTTTAGCTTCTGGATTTAATGGAGAAAAGCTAAATGATCATCGTCATGAAGAACTTGTGTTAAATGCGTTAAGAGAGAATAAAATAGACCTAGCTTGCGTTTTTCTTAAACATAAAAAAATAGTCAGCTATAAGTCACCTGAAGAGATCTTAAAAGAAAATATAGATAAAAACAGTTTGAGACTCACTGCATGTATCTGCCAACATCTTGATCAAAATGCTATCAATAATCTTCGTTTAAGGTTACCACATTATATTTATACAGATAAGAAATATAATGCATTAGCACTTTTTATAACAGATATGCATGAAAGTAATTTTTTGTTTGCTGTAGCTCAGTATAAATCTAGATTAGCGCGCAATAGACAAAAGGTTACAAAAATGCTGCAAGCAAGTGGCCAAATAACCGATCCAAATGTTATTAACAGCATAGTTTGGCTAACTTTACCTAATGAGTTAAGTGATTTTTAAATAACATTACTTTAACAAAAAATTATATACCTACCTGGAAATACTATGCAAAAGATTTTATATGCACTTATGATGCTTATCCCCTGGACAATTAATGGTCAGTTTAGTCAAGCTGAAAAGAATGCTCTTGAAACAACAAATCAAAAACTTCAACCTACAAGAGATTTAATAAAAAAGCACTATAAAATGGACTACAAAGGATTTTATAAATATACTGCTCTCGTGGAAGATTTTATTATAAAAGAATGCAAAGACATGCGGCCTTTTGCTCTTTCCTGGTTTTGTAGTGATCTACTTATAGATGCCATTAGATATGGTTCTTTAGAAACGGTTATGCTTTTGGTAGATAAATACCATGCAGAAATAGAAGTGAATTATAGCGTTGCTATAGCTCTGGCAGAAGAGTCAGGCGATAAAAAGCTTATTGACTTTTTATATTCTAAAATGTTTCATCATCAGCCTTTTCTTAAAGAGAGATTAATGCATGCTCTTGAAAATAATAACATGGAAAGATTTAAAACTATAATAACACTCTATCGTGTACACCCTTATACGCAACAACCTGTAAGTATTAAAGAACTAGGTATTTTGCACTATAATAGCATTACAGCAGTATCAGCTATTTTATTTTACTGCAAGCCCACAAAAGAGGAACTTACTCAAGTAGCTGATACTATAGAAAATTGCAGTTCACCCTGTACTCAAGATATGTTTATACAAACCACACTAAAAAGTAGTCTTTATAAAGCAATTGAAAAATACAGTCGCAATCTTTTAAAAAAACGAGCTCAGGTAATTAATTTACTTAAAGAAAAAACTGAACAGTATAGCCTTAGTGTAAGCATACAAAATGCTATTGCCAACTATGTTGTTCCAAACCATTTAGACAGTGCTGCACTTACTGCTTTTGAACAACATAAAAACGCTATTGTTAAAAAACGGGCTCAAGCTGTTGCTCTATTACAAAGCTCCACTCCAGAACTCGATCATAATATATGTCATTACATAGCACTACTAACAGTACCTACCAAATTAATAATTGGCTAACTTATATTTTATATAGTACCTGGAGCGTAAGCTACTAAAGCTTTTTACTCTTAATTTAAGATTTTACCGTTACCCACAGATCTTGAAGAGTTTGCGGTGTTATAGGTGCTTTAAAGTAATCGTACCTAAAAAAGTCAAACTGTTTAAATTCTTCAGGTGATAAGGTAAGCAGCTTGCGTACAGAGTCAGTTAATTGTAATCGAGGTAAAACGTCTGTAGTTACAGGAAAAAAAGCAAACGTCTTAAACTGATGTTCTACTGTTTCAGGTTTGTACATAAAGTTTATAAACTTATATACCAAATCTTGTTTAGTGGTACCTACAGGCAATGCTAGACTTTCTACAGTTACCAAAGAACCCTCTTTGGGAACTATAAAATCTATATTGGTATACTCTTTCATACTACGCCAGATATAAGAACTTGAAGCAACTGCTACTTGAGCATTTTTGGTAACAATCATATAGTCAGCCCTAAAGTCAGCATATGCCTCAACCCACTTTTTTTGTGTAAGCAGAAGAGCTTTTATTTGCTCAAGCTTAGCCTGATCTATATCGTTAAGCGACTGGAACAAATAAAATGCCGCGAGCGGTATAGCAACAAGTGGATCGTTAATCATAACTATTTTAGACTTAATAAGAGACTTATCAAAAACAAGCCCCCACGTGGCCTGAGACGCGTCTTGAGAATTAATGCCCGCCTTATCTATACCTAAACCAAAAACTGCCCACTCAAAGGGTATAGAGTAGTTATTTTCTGGATCAAAGTAATGGTTAAGCAACGTTTTATTTAAAGCAGAATAAAAATCAAGTTTAGATTTATCAATTTTTTGTAGCAAATTTTCGCGACGTAGTACATTAACGGTATAATCACTTGGTACAATAAGATCGTAGCCCCTGCCGCCTGTGGCTTTAAGTTTAACTAACAGTTCTTCGTTGCTTTCATAATAACTAAAATTAACTTTTATGCCCGTCTCTTTTTCAAATTTTGCAATATACTGGGTATCAAAAAGACCTGACCAAGAGAACACGTTAATTGATTGTGCTTGCAAGCGCCATGAAAGCAGAGTCGGTAAATAGAGAAAAAGCACTATAAGACCGACCCAACAGGCGAGCATTAAAATACGTATAAACACTGTTTTGTTAGTCTGTTGTTGTGGTAGTAGCATAGTTAAAATATTTTCGTTCGAGCATTAAAAGAGCAAAAGATTATTACAAGTAAACTGGTCAAAGCAAGAAGCACTGTAGAGAGCGCGTTAACAACAGGAGATACTCCTGAACGGATCATACTAAAAATATACAAAGAAAGCGTTTGAGCTTCACTTCCTGCACAAAAAAATGAAAGTAAAAAATCGTCAAACGACAAAATAAATACAAGAAGGCCACCCGCTATTAAAGCAGGCTTAAGTAACGGTAAAGTAATTTTAAAAAACGTTTGTGTTTGAGTTGCACCTAAATCAAGCGATGACTCTACTATACGATTATCAAGCTCTACAAAACGTGTATACACAATAGGTACCGCGTATCCTAAGCCGAGTACTGTATGAGCTACAATAAGCGTAGGGATACCTAACGGCACTGAAAACATAGAAAGCAAACTCAAAAGACCCACTGCTAATACTATTTCTGGTATTATAACGTTACCATAAAAAAGTGTAAGAAATCTTGAAAGATTATTGCCCATAACATGATAGTAAATCAACCCAACTGACATCGCAAGGCTTAAAAATGTTGCCGATAGTGATACAATAAGCGAATTAGAGAAAGCATGCCAGATTTCTGAAGACGAAAAAAGATCATAATACCATTTAAGCGAAAAACCACTCCACGGAGCGGGAAATGAAGCATTATTAAAAGAAAAAACCACCAGTATAATAATAGGTATATATAAAAGAAGATACATACTGGTTATAAAAGCAGTAAAACCTACTTGGCCCAGCCAGCGTCTTTTTAATTCCATACTGATACCTCTTTTTATCTATACTATTTTAAAAAATTTGCGTACAAGAGCTGCGGCAACTAGTATAAAAACTATAAGCACTACACAGCTTACCACAGTAAAAGCAGCACCTGAGGCTAGCGTCTGATTACCTAAAATATAGTGTGCTATCACACTACCAGCAAACATCTGTTTTTCACCACCCATTAGTCCTGGAATAGCAAATTCACCAAAAGAAGGTACAAAAACTAAAAAGAATCCTGAGCGAACACCACTAAAGGCAAGTGGCAATATAACACGAATCCATGTCTGCCACGTAGTAGCTCCCAAATCATAGGATGCTTCAACAATCTTTCTATCAACTTTTTCTAGTATAGAATAAATAGGGAGCACCATAAAAGGTAAATAACAATAAACCATAACAAGAAGTATAGCACCTAATGAGTTTAAAAAATGGAATGGCGCACCTATAAGACCTACTTTTTGTAGAAAAGTATTAAGAAAGCCATTACGCTCAAGTACAAAAAACCAAGCATATACATGCAGTAAAAAGTTTGTCCAAAAAGGCAAAATCAGTAAAAAGAAAAAGAAGTTTTTAAATCCCTTAGCTTTAAACGATAAAAAGTAAGCCACAGGGAACCCTACACAAAAGCAGATTGCCACGTTAGCAAGAGCTAATGCTAATGATTTAGCAAGTATAATCCCATAGGTAGTTTTAATAAAGGGAGCATAATGAGCAAGAGTAAAGCCTGTCCATGCCCCTGTAGAAGAAAACTGTAAAACACTTAACATACCTATAAAAACAAGCGGCACATAAAAAAAGAGCACTTGCCACAACAGAGCAATACTTCCTACAAAAAAAGGCATTTGCCGAGCTATAAGACTTTTAATACGCATGCCACTTATCTTTCTAATAATACGACGTTTTCTTTTTGCCAATATAAGTATACATGGCTGTCATAATCTATAACTTCTTGAGGAAAATGTTCTTCGTTTTGTTGAAATACTTGTATAAGCTCTTGATTTTTTACTCGTACATTATACTGAGTTGAACGGCCGTGATATACAATCGATTCAACTATACCCTCAAGCATATTAGAAAAGTCTGGCGTTACTTTAGTAGTTATATAAATTTTTTCTGGACGTAGACTCATAACAGTTTTATGCCCTTCTACCATCCAAGAACGCAGTTTAGGAATATAGACTTCAAAATTACCTAATTGTGGAATTTCTATTGTTGTCGTATCACTGTCAACATGTAGAATTCCCTGTAATATATTAGTTGTACCGACAAAGCGTGCAACAAAAGAAGATACAGGAAACTCATAAATATCCTTAGGTGCCCCTATCTGCTCAATTTCACCATTATGATTCATAATAGCCATTTGATCTGCTACCGTAAGCGCTTCAAGCTGATCATGAGTAACGTAAATAAAGGTAGTTTTAAGCTTATCTTGGATTTCTATAAGTTCTATAAGTAACCGTTCTCGTAATTTAAAATCAAGCGCAGCAAGCGGTTCGTCAAGTAAAAGCACTTGAGGTTCATTAACAATAGCACGAGCTAATGCTACACGTTGCTGTTGCCCACCAGAAAGTTGCCCTATTTCTTTGTAAATATGACTCTCTAAATGGACAGTTTTAAGCATCTTTATAACTTTATGCTCAATAATATCTTTTGGTACTTTTTTGAGTGTTAAACTATAAGCTACGTTTTCAAAAACATTAAGATGAGGAAACAAAGCATAATTTTGGAACACCGTATTAATGCGACGCTCGTTTATAGGTACATGAGTAATATCTTGATTTCCTAAATATATGGCGCCACTATCAACGGTTTCAAAACCACCAATTAAACGCAGTAGCGTAGTTTTACCACTACCGCTTGGGCCAAGTAAAGCAAAAAATTTGCCTGATGGAATAGTAAGGTTAATTTTATCTAATATTACTTCACCATTAAATGACTTAGTAACATTTTCAATACGTATGCTTCTCATCTTTTCTTAACGCCTGCAAAGTACATAGGAACAATTACATCTGAGAATGTACAAGGGATAACAATAGCTACCACTAAAAATAAAAACACATAGCCCATTTGTGGATACCAATTTTCAAATCCATGAGACACCATATAAAACAATGAGGCTAAAGAACTAATTAAGATATGCACAAAATGAGATCCTAAAGAGAACACGCGTAACATTGATGAATGGTGACTACGTAGTACCATACCATTTAAAACACCAATTGCCAAGAAAGGAAGCACATTATGCAGCTCTCTATGAAAACAGATATGTAATTCCATATCAACACCCAAAAGGCGACCTGCCAAATAGGGTAATAACACGTCAGATAACATACAAAATATGGCTGGTGATATAATGCCTACAAGTAATGCTTTACTAATACTACGTGAAAATCGGGAAAACGTTATTACCGTACCCGTAGCTGCAAAAAGAATATGTAAAAAGTGAAAGCTATGAAAAAGAATATGATAGCCTGAAACTGAGCAGGCACTATGATCATGCGCTGCATGACTATGAGCTGCTGTTTGAGCAGCAGAAGTATAATCCAAAAGACTTAATACAATCATACCTAAAGCAACAGAAAATATTGCATACGGCAAATGATGTAGCAATTCTTCTTTAAAGCTATGGCCATGATGATGATGATCACCATGCTCATGATTATGATCGTGGCTATGATCGTGTGGCACTTCTGCGGGAGTAATCTGTGTTAAAATACGGTCTGTGTGTTGCATAGTTTTATTTATTGGTAATAGTTGTCAGAAAAATAGTATCCCTTTGAATATAATGTTTTTTAAAAATAAATCAAAAGATGGCAGTTTTTTAGAGCTCTTTTTGGCTCTCTATTTGTTAGAACGAATGGCCAAAAGTTAGAAACCAGGCATAGCGCCTTTCGTGCTCATACGTCTTATGCCATTTCCAGCCAATATCAAAACGCACAGGTCCAATAGGTGTTTCATAACGTATACCAAAACCGGTTGCAGCTACACCGTTTTTAAATAAATCGGTAATCTTGTCTTGAGCAAGAGCACCTACATCATTAAAGAGAACGCCACTCAATTTTTGATACAAAGGAAAGCGTAACTCAGTGGTAAAATCTATCATAGATTTACCGCCCACAGGAATCCAGCAACGCTCATGAGAGTTAAGAGCGTAATCTGCCAGTGGTGGCACCATGTCATAATAGTAACCACGCAGTGAATTAGGGCCACCTAAATAAAACCGTTCTGTAGGAGTAAGCGTATTAAAAGAGTTGTTAAATATGTGGCCAAAGCGCAACCTACTTGCCCCAATAAGCGATTTATACAAAGGTCGAATATACGACTGCTCAAAAGAAAATTTTAGAAAATAATAGTTATAATAGTTGAGCGGCAACACAGCTTTAGCACTTAGACGTGTAAATAATCCTGATCCAGGGTTAACTTTATCGTCTAGTTTATTGATAATAAGCGACGGCTCGATAAATAAACAAGCTATTCTTTTATCAATTAAAGCAGGCTTAAAATTGATAGTATGTGCTAGATCATGAGCAACATCAAAAAGCTTAACACATTCAAAACCTGTTGAAAGAGCAGTTTGATAGCCATTGTATTTTTTATTAAAGTCTAACGCTACTCCTTCACGAGATTCTTTATATAATGTTTGTCGCGATCGTGCTATAACGGGCTGCGCATAGCAACTACTATAAGCTCTGACGGTAGTATTAATAGGGTACTTACCAATCCACGGCATCTCATAAGAGAGCGCTATATCACGTGTATAACGTGTCAAATCAACATCAAAATAGAGTAGACCTGCTTTTTGAGCCGGGTTTTTCCATACTAATGAGCCGCCCAATTTATAGGTTGTACCATTTAAAGACAACAGATTCTTACTTGTTTGCTGTAATCCTAAACGCGTCCTTACTTCAAAGGGATCGTCTTCTATGCAGGTAAGTACCATAGTTTTACTTGGTTCAGGAGTAGCTATATCATGAGGTACTAA
Organism: Candidatus Dependentiae bacterium; assembly: GCA_013821315.1. Taxonomy (NCBI): domain Bacteria; species Candidatus Babelota bacterium. The sequence continues at coordinate 49,156 of JACDHA010000009.1, forward strand.
AGAAACTGATTGAAATATACGAAGCTCTTTAAGACGCTTAATAGTTTGATCTATTTTTTCTTTATCAAACAGATCACCTTCTTTATAAAAAAGTTCTCTGCGAAAAATCTCAGGATCTATTTTAGTACTTCCGGTAATAATAGTTTTTCCAAATACACTTGGTGTTTGAACACTTGTTATATGCCATCTAAGCTCTATACCGTCTTGATGAGTGATAAATTCAGGTTTTACTGATGCATAATAAAAACCCTGTTTTTTTAAATACTTAAGCAACCACCGACGCTGCTCCTGTACAAGATAAATATTAAAAGGCTTGGCATTACCAGAAGTGTACTCAACAAAAGGTTCCTGACTTGCAAGCTCCTGAAAATTATTAAAGCTAATTTTTTTTAAGGTACGCTGTAACCCTTCATTGATAGTTATTACAAGTTCATAGCTGCCTGGTGTTTCTAACAGTACATAGTCTTGCTTAAGCACCGTAAAATCCCAAAACCCTTTTTGTATATAGTCGTCGCCCAATCTATCTAATGCTATTTTTAAAGCATCTGCATCAAAAAAAGGTAACTTGTAAAAATTTCTAAAAAATTCTTTTGCAAGCTCGGTAGAGTTACAAGAGACAACTCCTTTAAAAGATACTGCAGGCACCTGTACACGCTCCTGCTCTTTGATAACAAATAAAAACCGATCAGGCTCTTCTTTCCATTCAACGGAGCTCCGCCAAAAACCCTTTTTTTTATATAAAGCGCGTATATCTTCTGCAAGCAATGCTGGAGGAATTAAAAAAGCTGAAGAACCGCTGGCTAGTAACTCTTCAAGCAACTGGTGGCTAGTAAAAAAGTGGTTACCAAAAAAGACAAATCGTTTGTACTCAGAAAGCATTACTGTATACTTAATGCGCACTGTACGATTCTTTTTGTTAGGGACAGTTATATAGTCAACTTTAGGATTCAAAAATCCTTTACGCCCCAAATACAACTTTATACGATCTGTTTGTTCTTGTAATAATTGCTGATCACAATGAGCATCTGCGAGCTCAGTTTGAACAAGCTCAATTATTTTTTGTTGAAGCTTTTTAATTTCTTGTTCTGTTTTCTGTTTACATGAAACTATTACCGCTATAGTACCAACAGTAAAATGCTCAGTTTTGTCAACGTACAGTGTTACTTTAACTGTTTTAGTTTCTTTGTCATAGGCAATAACATCGGCAACTTCAGCCTCTAAGTAACCCTGATTTTTAAGCTCTTGTTGTATTTTAACCAGCGACTGTTGATGCTTTGCTATATCAAACAGTTCACCACCTTCAAGAGCATAGTACTGCTCGTAGCGATCTTTGCCAACTAGGGAGCCCTTAAAACATACTTTAGAAAATGTCCAAGAAGCTTTGAGGGTAAAAGTAAGCGTAACTCCATCAACAGTATTTGTCGGTTCAGACAGGCTAAGTATAAGAGTATCAAACTTATTTTTTCTTTTAAGGTGCCAACAAGCACGCTTAAGATCCTGGCAGCTGATAACTGAGTTTTCCGCTA
>JACDHA010000010.1 GCA_013821315.1 Candidatus Dependentiae bacterium
AGCTCTAGGTGAATGTTCTATATGCTTTGAGCTTCTTGAACCTGCTACTAAAAATATACGTATAAGCTGTGGGCATGTTTTCCATTTAGAGTGCATAACTGCATGGAATAACCAAAGGATATCTCAACCTACCTGTCCTTTGTGTCGCAGAGTATTTAGTCTTACTGTAAACACAGAAAGCAAAAGTATGTTTGAATTGTGTGTAAAAAAGTGTAGAGATTTTATGGGCAGAGGCTTTTGTGCAACTTAAAACAGGTACTTAGGGTTAAGTACCTGTTTTAGCTTTAAAATCAATTACTGTATGGGCGTTTTTAATGCCCCATATATCCTGCCTATGTTTTTTTATTTTTTCACATTCAGCAGAACAACTAGCTTTATCAGTGCTAGTAAAGAGTACTTCGTCAGCAAGTAGTCTGTTGCTTGAGATAAACAACTTATTAGTATCTGTTGGTATATCTTTTTTAGACGTTATAGTACAGGTGCAGTTACTTAAAGCAAAGATGCTCTGTATGCTACAAGATATACACAGAAAAAAAGCTACAAATGTTATTCTGCTGCGCATCCACAGTCTGTGCATCCTGACTCCTCTGCATTTTCATCTTCGTCGTGATCGTTATCTTCCTCTTCATCTTCATCATGATTGTCATCTTCTTCATGACCATATTCTTCTTCATCTTCATCGTCTTCTTCTGTTTCAAAAGATAGCAACATCTCTTCAAGTAGATCTAGACGTTCTTCAAGCATTTGAAGAGCAAATTTAACTTCTAACATTTGCACTCTGTTTTTTAATGCTTCAACTGAATTTGATTGTTTGCACATAGTAACTCCAATAGCTTTTTGGTTTTAATAGTTTTATACTTGTATTTAATTTTAAACTAAAAAGTAGCAGAGAGTAAAGAGTTTTATAAAATATACTAGAGGTCAGAAGCAGTAGACATACTCAGATAAAATCTACGCATGGCTATACCGTTAAACCAACCAAGGCTTGCAAAGGTAATCCATAGATGACTAATGCCGTAGCTCATAAAAGGTAGAGGAATGCCTACAATAGGAAGAAGACCCATAACCATACACATATTTATAATAGCTGAGAAAATAATATGGGTAACAAGTCCACAGGCAAGAAGTTGGGCATAAAAGTTTTTTATACTTAGAATGATAAAAAAAGAACGCAAAAAAAGTAATGTATAGAGTGCTATTAAGGTACATGCGCCTATAAATCCCCATTCTTCTGAAAGCACAGCAAAAATAAAGTCAGTTCTGCTTTCAGGCAGAAACATAAGTTTATTTTGGGTGCCCTGGAGAAAGCCTTTGCCTAAAAGACCACCAGACCCTATGGCTATACGGGATTGCTCAATTTGGTAACGCTCTTTTTTGCTATCACCAGCGCCTAAAAAAACTTCAATCCGTTTTTTTTGATAAGGCTTTAAACATTTCCATAAAATCGGTGTTGCTAGTCCAAAAAAGAGAAAACTATACAAAAAAAACTTTTTATTAAGACCTGCTAACCATAAAAGCGTTACTCCAGAAAATAAAATAATTAGTCCAGTTCCTAGATCGGGTTGTTTTACAATAAGTAAAAAGCTTGCCCCTAAAACACCTAAAATAGGCAGTATATTAGTTAAATAAAACGAAAGATTGTCGCGCTCAGTATACAAGTAGTAACTAAAAAATGAGGGGAAAAATAGCTTTGAAAGCTCTGATGGCTGAAATTTGATAAATCCTAGATTAATCCACCGTTGAGCTCCCATACCGATACTACCTTTAATGATAGTAAAAACGAGTAGGCCCATAGTGGCAAAGTACAAAAAATAACCACTACGTTCTAGGGTACGGTAATCTATAAAGCAGCAAACAAAATAAATAACCAAGCCTGACAGCATGCCAAAAAGTTGTTTTTTAAAAAACAATGAAAAATGGCATTCAGGTCTATAAGTAGCACTAAAAACACACGTCAAACCAATGGCACAAATAATTACTATAATACCAAGGCCAAGCCAATCAAATGATCTAATATACCGTCTATCTAAAAGCAGCATGAGTTTACACTTCTAAAAAGTAACATTACCTAGGTTCTCTTTTTTAGAATACTACAAACAAACTAAAACGGCTAACAAAAAAGAGCCCGAAGGCTCTTTTGCTGTACAAACTAGTTTTTAGCTTAAAACTTGTTGTTAAACTTAGTAATAGTTGCTTGGGCTAGTATATCTGCTAGCATTAATCCCATTTCAAGCGCTTTATCAACAGTAGAAATGTTTTTTGTCCATTGTTGTTTAATTTGGGTATCTAAATCTCTATCGGCAAGTTTAAGATGAGTATCCCAATGTGATTTAAGGGTCGCTTTGCTTACACCTGTAAGTTCACTTAAAGTACTAGCAATAATATTGCCATTACCATACCACTCTTTTACAAAGTTAGTGCGAGCTGATACATTATGAGCCTTGGTTGCTTTAGCAACCTCGTTACCGATTTTAATATGCTCTTTTAATAGGTGAGTTATTTTGTCTCCTGCTGCTTTTCCATAATAGTGTCCTAGTGCAGCGCCTATATCTTCTTGGTTTTTCATTAAACGTTTAGTAATAGCTTCTGTATGAGCCGGTTCACGGTTATTAACTGACACTAAGCACTCGTGATCCCATACCATATGTTGTGTCCAAAGCTTTCTTGAATCTGCTCTAAACTTTTCTGCAGGAGAGGGCTCATAAGATTTATTTTCTTGTGTAGGGGTTATTTTAGAACTTTGTAAAAGAGCAAGGCTGCTTTGAGTGCTTGATAAAAGTAAAGCTAGGGATAAGAGTGTAATTTTAAAGAAATGGTTCATAAAGACTCCTTTTAAGTAATTATTATATGTTTTACTTAAAAGTATACAAAAAGAAGTGATTAAAAATCAAGAATGAGAGAAATTGGTTTAAAAAATGGTCGGGGCGGCCAGACTCGAACTGACAACCCCTCGCTCCCAAAGCGAGTGCGCTACCAATTGCGCTACGCCCCGACATAAGATATAGATTACTATATACTGGTTTTTTCCTAAATGCAAGTATTTTAAACTTGAAAGTGGGGTGAATAGTGGGACTCGAACCCACGACCCTCAGAGCCACAATCTGATGCTCTACCAACTGAGCTATATCCACCATATAATAACTAATAGTATACGCTCTTTTCAAATAAAAACAAAGCTTTTATCTTTTTAAACCATTTAAGTAAGCTTTTAAACTTACCTTATCCTTATATTAATTCAATTTTTTAATTAAGTATTTGACTAAATCGCTAGTTCTGTCATGCTGAAACTTAAATTACTATTGATCTAAAACTATTAAATCCAGCAAGTACTAATATGAAATTATATACTTTATCTTTAATTTTGGCTTTAGCTAATACATTCTTAAGCTTTAGCATGGGTGACACAAGTAACCTTAGCGGGCAGCTTTTTGCAGCAATTAAGCAGTCAGATGTGGCGGCTGTTGAAGGACTTATTGAGTGTGGAGCTGACATTAATTGTATTAGTGACCGTTTTGGTGTAACACCGCTTGTCTTTGCTGTAGAGTCTAATAATAAGGATATAATTAATATATTACTTAAAAAAGGTGTTAACGTTAATCTTCAAGAGACAAACGAAGAATTGACTCCACTTCATTATGCTATAAAAAATGGTAATAGTGAGATTGCTACACTCTTAATTGGTATAAAAGAATGTAATCTTAACATTCAAGATGGTATAGGCTATACGCCACTCTTATATGCTATAGAAGGTAAACATACACAATTAATTGAATTATTAATTGTGCAAAAAGTAGACGTTAATCTTGCAGATTCAAATAATATGGCTCCTGTACATTATGCTGCTGCAAAAGGCGATGTAGTATTACTAAAGCTATTAATTGAAAAAGGAGCTAATTTTAATGCTCGTGATAATGAAGGATTAACGGCGCTCCATTATGCAGCACAAAAAGGTGAAGTTGCTATACTTAAAGTATTACTTGAAAAAGGTTGTAATATTGATTCTCAGGACTTAGAAGGTAATACCCCATTACATAAGGTAGCTGAATGGCTGTTGTGCTCTAGTGTTCGAGCTCTTTATTTTTTATTAGAGAATGGCGCAGATACGTGTATTTTAAATAAGGAAACTTTACTTGCACTTGATATTGCTGTAGAGCCTAAACAGTGCTCTTCACTTTCTGATAGTGATAATAAATGGTATACACATATTTTAGAAGCATTTTTAGCATACATGCCACCTACTTATAGCTTATTAGATACTACAACAGAAAATCAGTATTTTAAAGCTGCTCAAAAGAATAGATTTAAGCTTTCTCAAGCTAAAGATTTTAAATCAATTGCACAGTTATTAAGTAAAGGTGCTTACGATTACCCATTAGTTAAAATATATGTAGATCAAAAGCGTGAAGAACTTTTTAAGGCTATAGCAAGTAATAAAGTTCAACAAGTAAGTGCATTACTGAAAGATGGTTTTAGTCTAAATACCTGTGATAAAGAGGGTAATACTTTGTTGCATAAAGCTATACAAGCAGAGAGCTTAGAAGTAATGCAATTATTGCTTATGTTAGGTGCTAATCAATATATAGATACAGCTAATGCTAGTTTACTTAATCCACTAACCCCGCTACAACTTATAGTAGCTCATGGTAAAAAAGATGTTTTTATGGCTCTATTTTCAAAAATTAATGTAATAGAAAGTGATAAAGTAAAATATGCTCTCTCTAAAAGAAAATCAATGAATAAATAATTTTTCCTAAGAAACTATACAGGGGCTCTTGATGTTTAGGACTTTAAAACTAACACTTATTTTCTTCTCGAGCGTTTTGTATACTTTTAGTTTATTTGGTTGTTTGCGTTACATTCCTGAGTATACTCCTAATAGACGTATAACTAAAGCTGTTTCACCTGTTTCTTTGCGTGATTTGGCTATAAGCAAATCAATTGAAGTGCTTTTATCGCAAACTCATCAAGAGCTGGAAGATTCTCTTGCAAGTTTACCAGAAGGTATAAAAGATATTCTTAAGTCAGCTTTACTACAAAAAGGCAATGGTTTGATGATGCAAAAATCAGTGGGTGTTCTTGTTAGCGGTGACGCTAAAGAATTAAGCCTTGAAGAATTACTAGCTATTATCCAAGTTAAAAGACCCTAGATCTACTATAGCTTCTTGTTGCAAGCTTTTTTTAACGCGCTCTAAGATATGTTTGTTTGTTGGATCAAATAACTCTAAAACGCTTACTTTTCTTTTTAGAAGCTCGAAAATAATTTAAAAACAAGAAGTTTTAAATTATTTTTATTTATAATTTTCTATTAATAAATTAAATTGCTACAAAAACTTCCCTTTTCTTTGTATTGTGGTATACTAATAAAGACTCTAAAATAAACCAAATAATGGGGGTTGAATGCAAGCTATAAAATCAAATAAAAATCGAATTAAAGTAATTGGTGCTCGTGAGCATAATCTTAAGAATATTACCGTAGAAATACCAAAAGATGCTCTTACGGTAATAACTGGGCCATCAGGTTCAGGTAAAAGCTCACTTGCCTTAGATATTTTATATACCGAAGGTAAGCGTCGTTATATTGAATCATTATCATCCTATGCTCGGCAGTTTTTAGGATTACCTAAAAAGCCCGATGTTGATAGTATCGAGGGACTATGCCCAGCAATAGCTATCGACCAAAAAACCGTAGGATCTAATCCTCGATCAACCGTTGGTACTATAACAGAAACGTATGATTATATGCGTGTGCTTTTTGCTCGTAATGGCACTATAGCATGTCCTGATTGTAAGTCTCCTATTAGTGCTGAGTCGCCTGATAAAATAGCTAACTTGCTCGTAACTAATTTTGATAAACAAACAGTTATTATAGCTGCTCCTATAGCGCACTACCAAAAAGGTGAGTTTGTGCGCACATTAGAAAAGCTTTTTGCGACAGGTTATTATAAATTTATTATTGATGGGCAACGGTATAACTTTAGAAAATTACAAGAAATACAAGAGCTTAAACTTAAAAAAACAGAGCGTCATTCTATAGACGTATTGCTTGATGCTTGCGAAGTCACTGAAACTGAAGCATCGAGACTCCAGGATAGTATTGAACGTAGTTTTTCGCTAGCTCAAGGGGTATGTAAAGTTATTGTAGGAGATACTGAGCATATGTATGCTGCTCAACGTATGTGTTTGCGCTGTAACTATTCGTTTCCTGAAGTTGAGCCACGCTTATTTTCTTTTAATTCACCCATAGGAGCTTGTCGCCAGTGCCATGGTCTTGGTATGGTATACGCTATAACCACGCATGATACTTCATCTCGTTGGTATAGAAAAAAAGATCAAGAAGACGAATCCAAATATGCCAATTTAGAATCTGAAGAGGTATGTTCAAGCTGTAATGGCCAACGATTAAATAAAGCAGCTCTAGCAGTAACTATAGAAGGCAAAAATATTTATGATCTTGGACAACTATCAGTTAAAAAGCTTGCTCTGTTTTTCAATCAACTGAAGCTTTCACCAATTGAACAGTCAACTATTGGTCGCTTAGTACAAGAAATTACGACCAGGGTTCAGTTTTTATGTGATGTTGGTCTGGGTTACTTGTCGCTCAACCGTACAGCACGAACACTTTCAGGTGGCGAAGGGCAGCGTATACGTTTAGCTACTCAGATCGGGTCAGCATTAAGCGGTGTACTTTATATTTTAGATGAGCCTAGTATTGGACTGCATCAGCGTGACAACGATAAGCTTATTGGTACATTACATGCATTAAGAGATCTGGGTAATACCGTAGTAGTTGTTGAGCATGATACTGATACCATGATGCAATCGGATTACATTATAGATATGGGTCCAGGAGCAGGTGTCGGTGGCGGTTATGTAGTGGCTGCAGGAACGCCACAAGAAATTAGCGATAACCTCGATTCGCTTACGGGTGCTTATTTAAGTGGTCGTAAATGCATAGAAGTGCCTCATAAAGCTCGTACACCAAAAAGCTTTATAACGCTTAAAAATGCCAACACGAATAATTTAAAAGATCTTACCATTAAGTTTCCTTTAGGAGTGCTCTGTGGTATTTCTGGGGTATCGGGTTCAGGTAAAAGTACGTTAATTATGCAAGAGTTAGTACCAGCACTACAAGCGGTGCTTAAAAAGCGATCACGTATACCTGAATGGATGAAAAAGATGTTCTCCGGGCATGAAAAACTTGAGGGTGCTGAAAAAATTGAGAACCTAGTAGTAATTGATCAAACACCGATTGGTAGAACGCCGCGCTCAACGCCAGCGACCTACCTTGGTATATTTGACGATATACGGGCTCTTTTTGCAGGACTTCCTGAAAGTAATGCTCGTGGCTATAAAGTTGGTAGATTTAGTTTTAACGTAGCTGAAGGTAGATGTTCTCATTGTGCTGGTGAAGGTACAGTAACTATAGCAATGCACTTTTTAGCTGACGTAAGTATGATTTGCCATGTATGCCAAGGAACACGTTACAATATTCAGACGCGAGAAATTAAATATAAAAGCAAAAACATCGCTCAAGTACTTGATATGACCGCTGCTGAAGCAGTAGTGTTTTTTGAAGCTCATAGATCATTACACAAAAAACTACGATTAATGTGTGATGTAGGCCTTGATTATATTAAGCTTGGTCAATCTTCTATAACGCTTTCTGGTGGTGAAGCGCAGCGTATTAAGCTTGCGTCAGAGCTTGCCAAACGCGGTACTAATACTCTGTATATTCTTGATGAACCTACCACAGGATTGCATTCAAGTGATATTGATAAGTTGCTTAAAGTGCTTCAAAATTTGATTGATAAAGGTAATTCGTTACTGGTAATTGAGCATAATCTTGATGTACTTAAGACAGCTGATTATATTATTGATCTTGGTCCTGAAGGTGGTGAAGAGGGTGGTACTTTAGTAGCGCAAGGAACACCAAAAGAAATTGCCCATAACAAACAAAGCTATACTGGTAACTATCTTAAGCGTGTACTCTAAATCTTATTAACTACTGGAATTTATAAGGGCCTTTTAAGGGCCCTTTTTTTATGTTTGAACTACTATCAGCCTACCATTTGTCATTGAACGCATAATAATTTAAACTGTAGATTATAGTGTAAATTATATAAAGTTTTACATTTTGTTATTTATTAATTGTTTAAAGGACTACAATGGCATCGCGCAAATACTTTCTTTTATATATAAGTTTTATGTTTTTAAGTGCTCCACCACTACTCTTTGCTGGTGGCGATAGAAGTGGTAATAGTAATGGTAGTGATTCTACCAGTGTAGGCAAAACAGACTATGAAAGAAAATTTAAAAAAGTATCTAAAAAAGATAAAAAACGTAGACATGAGCGTGATGCATTGAAGATGCAATTGCTAATGGCACAATACGCTGCGGGTAGTCAAGGAGCACCAGCTTTTTCGAGTGCAGGTAGTGGTCAGCCTGTAGTTACAAGTTCTTTTGGTAGTTTTAAAAAGGGCCTTGCTAAATCATGGAAAGGCTCAGCTTTTAACCTTGTTAGCAAAGATGATACATTTACTGAGCACATTGGTAATATAGTCGGTCAGTCTATTGATAAGGCTGCAAAGCATGCTTTAAGTAAAGTTTTTGAGAATATATTTCATGAACTTATCAGAGACTTTCCTCAGCTTATAAGTAAACCAAGAGCTTTAATAGGGGCTTATGCGTATAAAATAGCTTTTGGCTCAAATGGCCTTACTGCTGAGACTTTAGGAAGAAAATCTAAGCATATCCAGTTTTTATGTTCTCCCTATACGGTTCTTTCAGCGGGATCACTAGATAAAAAGCGTCGTTTAGATAACATGGTTCAAGATCAAAACGATTTGTCAGTTGAAAGCAATTGGAAAGTAGCCCAAGCTAAACTCATTCGTGCGCTTGAACATGAAGTTGCTTATCTAAGAAAAGCATTACCGTGTTATGATGAAGTATTTAGCAATTATTCACGTAGTGGCCTACGAATTAGATTAGCTCGAGCTATGCAAGCTACATCAGTTACCGATAATGGTGATATTGGATTTAACATTCAAGAAACTATTAAAGACCTATTAGAACTTATACAACAATTTAAGAGTTTTCGTTCTTTTGACGATGCTCAACAAAAACACCAGCAGACAAAGCTTTACTTACAATGGACACTTGAGTCATTTAAAGTAGTAGGTGAATTAATACAAGAGAGTTCACCATCAGGTAAGCGTGTTGCCTTTCCTACTATAAGCTCAAGTAATTCACTCAGTTCAGGATTGAACAATGATATACTTAAAGCACTAGAAGGCCAGGGTAACGGCTTATTTGGTGGCTAATATAAAGCTAAAAACTAGTTAAATTAATTATAGCGGAGATTATATGAATATACCTAAAACAATAATGAGCATAAGTTTAACGTTGCTTATGCCTTTAACACAAGCGGCGGTACTTGTACCAAGTAATGCACGTATTAACAAGATACAACAAGAATTACAGGCAGAAGCGACTCTTTCAAACAAAGTAGAAACTGGAGTTCAAATAGCTGCAACTGCTGCTGTAAGTGCTGGGTTATTTTACTGGTTATTTTTAAGAGATAGAACTAAGCCAGCAGATTATAGAGCCGAAAATATGGCCAAGATAATACAAGCTTGTCCGGATGTTTTTCAGCAATTTGTTGATGCTGCTAATGGGGCAAATAATCAACCGGCACCTGCAGCTGTTAACCAACCCTCTCGTACTTGGACTCAGTCGTTTCTTGGCGTGCCAGGAGCAGTAAAAAGCACTATTGTAAACATGCCAAGTACTGTAAAAAATGGTGCAGCAAGCGCAGCAAAAAGCACAGCTCAGTTTGTCAAAAAAGATGTAAAGTCTTGGGCAATTCAAGGTGGCCTTTTGATGATCTATAAAATAGCTTCAGGTGGTTTATTTGATATAGCCAATAAAGCTTATCCTCAATTGGGTAGGATACTTGATATGTATAGCGCTCATGATTTGCGTTGGTATATAGAAGAAAGAACTTCTTTTAAAATGCTTAACAAAAATATAGAAGATTATGCTCGTGAGTATGCTTTAGCACCGTCTGAAGAAAAAGCTGACGTAAGAGAGCTTTTAGAAAATACCGTTTCGTGTCTTGTAGAAGATACAGAAAAAGCTCTTGGTTTTATGATATTTTATGTAAAACAATACTTTAAACAGGCTCCTATAAGAACTAAGGCTCTTAATACTAAAATAGTGCATATAAGAGATCGTCTTATAGAGTTGACTAGTTTATTTAATAATAAAACAGTCAGAACACAAGAAGATACTGATCGTTTAGCTGTAGAAATAGTAGAATTAAATAAACGTATTTATAGTGAAGTTGATAGCTTTCAAGTTATAACAGCACGACGTGCTTTAGTTGATCCTATCAAAATAGTTACACCTGAGTTCGATTTTTAATTGACGCAAAGTAAACGTATGAACTTTTTTAAACATATCATAGTTACTATAGTACTTGTAAGTGCATGGGGGTCTATTGGCCTCCATGCCGCACTTGGTTTGACTGTGCCTGAAAACTCTATTGAAAACTTTATGCAGCAACTACAAGACTATAAGCCTAATGCTCCTTGGATTAGCCATGAACTATTGCAGCTTTCACTGAAAGATTTTGAGCGCGGGTGGTCTGAAGCAATAGATATGCTTACACGATCTGAGCGTCGATGGTTTTACTTTTGCGATCGAGAAGTTGATTTTGATCAAGAGCGTTATTGGCAGCAGTGTGTATGGCAATGTCAGTATTATGATCGCTGGCTTAAAAAACTCTACGTTGATATTGGCTCGAGCGAGCTTATTGTCAAAACCATACAAACACGTCTACCTGCAGGAGCTTTGTCTATTTTTGAGTATTGGCAACTTACAGGTGCATTAGAAACTAACTCAAAAGCGGCTGCAGTACATAAGCTTTATATGTTTTATTTTGATTGCTTGGCACACTTTTTTTGCCAGTCAATTGATTTAGCTTCGAAGTCAAAAGATGCTTTTGGATTATATGCAAGTTGTTGGGCTGTGAGTAAGCTTTGTCTTAAAGAATTAGACACTATTATACTACAGTTTGCTGATACAAAATGGTACCCTAAGTACCAACTTATGCTCAAGCGTTATCAAGAGGTCTATGCACTTTTAGAAGAAGAATTTTTAGTAGGGTAATAGAATAATGGTAAATCTGATAAAATATAGCAGTTATTTTTGGTTAGTAGGTACTGCTTTTTATGCACTATGCGGTCCAGCGGATGCGTTTCATACAAGTTTTATTTCAAGTTACGATCTTTCAGGTAGGTATACCCATGAGTACCATCCTTATGTGCTTAAAAAAACCAGAGATAGTTTTTTAGAGCTTGAGCACTCGCTGCGTAAGGATAATTTTTCAGTTAATGGTCGTATACTTATACTTGGCTACCAAGAAGATGCGGTAGCTCCTTATAAAACCGATTGGCAGCGTCAAGCGCTTGAAGATGAAGCTATTGCTAAAACCGCAGGTGGATTAGCTCAGCCTACCAAAAATATTTTTGGTTATCTGACAGGCTTTTTGCTTAAAGACGCTGAGTGGCTTGAGAAAAATTGGTTTAAAGATATGCAGCATGCAATTAAACATGTCTATGCACGACCAATAGATCTTTTTAAAGATAGTGCAGTCTTTTTTCAAAAACATGCCTTAGGTAAAGATTTTCCTGCAATTATAGAAGCGCGTGATACTGTTGAGCATGCTTTATACAGTCGCAATCTTAAAACTGTTCTTGGTGAGCTTATAAGCTTTTGGATGAGTATGTATGAGAATGCTTCAAAAACAGGCTCTCAAGAGACTATAGCCACACAAGACATGTTGTTTTCTATAGATTACGCACGAGCACTTATTGAAGGACAAGCACCTCTTAAAAAATTATTTGTAGGTCCTGATATTACTTATCCTATAGAAATATTGTCATGCCAACAAAAAGAAGCAACAGCTCATGCGCAGCAATTTATTCATGAGTTACAAACGGAACTTGTGCCTGTTAATAATCAAAAAACGGTCTATATATTTTGTAGTTTTGTCGATGGTGTAGGTAAAAGTACTTTGCTTAATAATATTGCCAATTGGGGGCTCCATGGTCTTCAATTTGATAAGTATGAGCGTTGTGATAATTCCTCATCTCAAGAAGCTACATTATTTGAACTTAAAGAAAATACCTATATTGCAGATTTGCCTGCACAAATTAGCCACTATACTATAAAGCCTGATGGCTTAGTGTTTACTGATATTTCTACGGTAAAAGAGATCGATAAAACAACTCAAGCTGCTGTAATACGTTATGCTATAGATAATAAAGCACTCTTAATTGCGCAGTTTGAAGACATTAAAGAAAAAGCAAAACTGCATACTCAAGCTCTTTATGTAAGTACTGATCATGTATATAATTATGCTGTTAATTGTCAGGTGCTTGGTGTAATAGATTCGCCATGGGTAGGTTTTATGCATGAGAATAAGTATTATTTGTTTCATAAGCAGCACCCTCACAAAATTCGTGCATTAACAACGCTTGCAGGAGCTCATTCTTTTGGTCTTAAAGTTATAGAGCCAGAGCAGATGCTCTTTACTAATGGTATGTCTATTCCTATGCATTATGCTACTTTTTTAGATGCGCTTAAAAGCAAGCTGCATGCTCAAGGCATTGAACAAGTAGTTTTTGTAGACTTTTTGAGTATGTATCCACGCTCGTCTCGTGAAAATATTCGAGTAAATTTTGTACTACAATACTTAAAAAAAATATTTGGCGATACGTATAATCTTGGTGAAAGCTTTTATAAGCATCGTGCCAATAGAGAGCAAGAAATTTGCCAACTGTTATTACAAAATTTTGATAAAGCGTTACATACTATTGTACTTGAAACAGCCCTGCGCTGGGCTATGTACACGCTTATGGAAGAAAAATCAGTAAGCTACGTTACCACCCTTAAGGCCCAGGATCTTGAAGATGTTTTAGGCAACGAAGTAGCAAGGCTGCTTAAAGAGCAGCATAATGAACTGACAGCTCTTGCACGTAATCGTTTAGAGCCAGAACGCGCTCTTTATTATCAAACGTATGCACTTGATATTACCTATGAGACTGTTGTGCGGTTTTCTTTTGAGCCGTTACAGGCTTTTAGCGACGTTGTGAGCCAGCTTTTTAGTAAGCACTTGCAAAACGAGTATTATACTAACTTATGGGCTGGCATGGAGGGCAATTTGCCAAAACAGCATTATAACTTAAGAAAACCGATTGAGCTTGATACTCAAATAGAAGCGTCAGTGCTCTATGCATTTGATAAAGACAATCGTAACCAGGATGAGCTGCAAAAATTTGTACGAGCTCTTAAAGCACAATGGTACGCGATGCTAAGTAATATGCTGTCTATTGGTCTAAATTCTGACGGTGACTATGAAGTTAAAAAAGTTGAAACAGCAGTACCACCTCTACTACTTAAGTCTGACGGCACTCGATGCTCTTTGGTACAAAAAGTTTTACCCTTACTTGATACACGTGAGCACAAAATTGAGCCTCCGCTTAAATTTCATTTGATTGATGGACCGGGAGTAAAGCGCCCTTGGGGAGTGCTTGATAAACAACCTTATTGTATGGACTGGGATATACCAGGAGCATTCTTTTGGATCTACGCGTATGGCTATACGCCTGGTAATCAAAAGTCTAAAAATATAGTTACACAGCTTGTAGATAAGTATCGTCAAGAGTGTGTTGTTAAGTATAAGCAATCAACGTGGGGTATGCCTACAACAGTCTTATTAAATCAAATCAATGCAGGTAATTTGTGGAGTAAAATAGAGCAAGAGAGTGCTGCTATAGCTCAAGCTCAAACTAAAGATAAAAATACTAAAAACACTAAAAATACTATGCGAGTTATTGCTGCTGAAGATCCTCAAATTCCCGTATTGCAATTATGGACTCGTATGATAGCTACGCTTGATATGATACTGAAAGATATGGATCGTCGTACCATAGTCCTTGTACGTAAGGGCAGTAAAGAAGACTTTGCAGCAGCATTGCAGCTTACTGAAAAAATTACTTTGCCTCTCTATTTTGGCATTAAAGTAGCTACGCCTTTATTTGAAGATTATGCAACTGTAGATCCAGTAATACCATGGCAAATAATCAATAAATAACACGTGAGCTTAAAAAACCAATGCTAACTCCTTTAATGCGCCAATATTACGATATAAAAAATAGATACCCTGATACGTTGCTTTTATTTCAGGTTGGTGACTTTTACGAACTGTTCTTTGAAGATGCCCAACGTGCAGCTTCTGTGTTAGGTATAACGCTCACTCAACGCGGCACAACGTCTACTGGTGAGCCTATACCCCTTTGTGGTGTTCCTTTACACGTACTTGATACCTATTTAGCTAAATTAGTAAAAGCAGGCTTTAAAGTAGCTATTTGTGATCAACTTGAGGCTGCCAAGCCAGGTGTTAAAACTATAGAGCGTGGAGTAACACAAGTGCTTACGCCGGGAACGCTTACTGATAGCCGGCTACTTGACGATAAATCTGCTTCGTATTTATGTGTTATATTTTCAACGCAGGAAGCTTTAGCAGTTATTTTTGCAGAATTACTTACTGGTCAATTATTTATCACCCAATGTGAACCACAAGCATTTAAACTTTTAGAAACAGAGTTAAGTCGCTTTTTACCAGATGAAATAGTAATTCCTGATAATAAGTTTGGCAAAGCTTTAGCAGCCAAACTACAACAGCTTAGCTATACGGTAACGTTAGAGCAATCTGTTTTACATGCTCAAGAAGTAACAGATGCTTTAAATCAGTGGCTAGCTCAACAAGCATCACAGGTATCTGATACAGTAAGATCTGCTTTTGCGGTACTCTACACCTATTTAAAACGTAATAACGAACGGGCTTTAAGTAATTTAAAACAATTTTCTTTTTATAATCCTGATGATTTTCTACTACTTGATAGTGCAACACAACGAAATTTAGAACTTGTTAAAAACACCCAAGATGGTACCGCGTCAAGTACCTTATTTAGTGTTCTTGATAAAGCAGTAACCGCCATGGGATCGCGTACATTAAAAAAATGGCTTTTGCGTCCCTTGATTAAACAAGAGCTCATTGAGCAACGGTTAGATGCAGTTTCTTTTTTAGTAGCTGATTTAGGGACACGTGACCATCTACGTGCTTTGCTTAAACAGCTTGGTGATATTGAGCGAATTGTGGGTCGTATAGCACTGCGTAGAGCACAACTTCAAGATTATGTTTGCTTGTTACGTGCGCTAGAGGTGGTGCCACACATTGCTCATAGTTTAAGCCAGTTTGATGAGCATACGTTACTACATTCTATCAAAACTAAAATAGCGGATTTTAGCCCTCTTTACTCATTGATTGTGCAAGCACTTAACGACGATAGCACAACCGATTGGTCTATAAAATCTGGTTTTAATAGCGAGCTTGATCGTTTGCGTACGCTTATGCAACAAGGTACTCAAGCTGTAGTAGCTCTTGAACGTAAAGAGCAAGAAAGTACGGGTATTAATTCACTTAAAATTAGATTTAATGGTGCTCATGGTTACGGTATAGAAATTACTAAAGCTAATGCACATTTAGCTCCTGCCCATTATGTACGCATTCAAACACTGGTCAATCGTGAACGGTATACCACTCAAGAGCTTAAAGATTTAGAATATGATCTTTCTCGTGCGCGCACTGATAGCGCTCAGGTTGAAAAAGAGTTATTTGAAGATATAAAAAAACAAGTAGAAGTGTATTTGAGCTCACTTAAAAAACTAGCGTATGCTTTATCTTATTTAGATGCATTAAGTGGTTTGGCTGAGATTGCGTATAGCAACAATTATACTCGTCCTGTTTTTAATACAGAACGTGTTTTTACTATCGTTGCTGGTCGTCATCCTGTTATAGAAGCGCGTTTGCAGACTAAGTTTATACCTAATAATACAGAATTTAGTGATGCTGCTTCTTTGTGGATTATTACTGGTCCTAATATGGGCGGTAAATCTACGTACTTGCGTCAAGTAGCACTTATTTCTATAATGGCACAAATGGGGAGCTTTGTTCCCGCTGCACAAGCACATATAAGTATAGTAGATCGCATATTTACTCGTATTGGCGCAGCAGATAATGTCGCTGAAGGTAAAAGTACTTTTTTAGTTGAAATGGAAGAAACTGCAGCTATTTGTAATCAAGCTACTCCACGCAGTTTAGTTATCCTAGATGAGGTCGGTCGTGGTACAAGTACTTTTGATGGTCTTGCTATTGCTCAAGCAGTTGTTGAATATATTTATACGCACGTACAAGCGCGTTGTTTATTTGCTACCCATTATCATGAACTTACTGTATTAGCGCAACAGTATCCAGGTATAGTATTGTATTACGCTGCGAGCACAAAGGCATCTGAAGGCATAGTATTGCTCCATAAGATTATCCCAGGCGTTGCTGATGGAAGCTTTGGCCTTGAAGTTGCTAAACTAGCACAACTGCCTGAATTAGTGCTTACACGTGCTCGTGTTATTGCTCAAGAGTTACTGGTGCGCGAACAACAACTTGCTGCATCAACTGGTAGTAATATAACAATTAAAGCACCTGCAGTTAATCAGCTTGTTGCACTTGAATCTCGATGTGCTGAACTTGAACAACGCAAGCGCGAGCTTGAATTGTATAGAGAGCAGCACGATACATCGCGCAAACAAGAGCATACAGTTATTCAAGAGTTGAGCAAACTTGATTGTGATAACTTAACACCACGACAAGCACTAGACATTTTATGCCGACTTAAAGAACTAGTTTAATAGCAATTAGTTTAGTCTTGAGTTTAAATCTTTATTTAGGTAGTATAGTAGTACCTAATAATCAATTAAGCTATTGAGAAGTCGTGATTAAAGAAAAAGAAATTATAATTAAATTATTAAGTGCTTTATTTCCGAAGGCCAAGATATATTTGTTTGGATCTCGGGCAAGAGGTACTTATAAGCTTACTTCAGATATAGATATTGCTCTAGATATAGGTGAGCCAATTTCTGGCCTTGACTTAGTAAAAGCTCGTAACATTATAGATGCATTAAATATTCCTCAAAAAGTTGATCTTGTAGATTTTAACTCAGTGCCTCAAGCTTTAAAAGATAACATTCTTAAAGAGGGAGTGGTGTGGAAAATTTAAAACTTCATTATGTAGAAGTGTTAAATGCTTACAAAAGGCTTGAACATATTATTGTTAAATTACATAATGCTCGTCTAAAAGTTTGTCCTGATGAAGATGATATTTTAGCTTATAGAGATTCTGTTATTAAGCGATTTGAATTTAGTTATGATTTAACATGGAAATTATTAAAGGCTTATCTAGAAACCAATTATTCTGTCTTAGTTGCTTCGCCTAAAAAAGTGTTTAGAGAATGTTTTGATCAAAATTTTATCACCGAAGAAGAAGCTCGTCAATTTCTTAATATGGCCGATGATCGTAATTTAACTACTCATACCTATAGTGAAGATATGGCTGAACAAATAAGTATTCGTATAGTTGTATATTATGAAGTTATGAGAGCAGTGCTTGAAAGGTTATATAAAGCATAATAAAGCAGTTTAGCCTTTTAAATGAGCTCCTTTAGGATTTGCCATAAATTAGTTTTCCTTCATGTTTTACTTTATAACAGAACCTTGTTTCATCTTGTGAAAATGTATCCCATTCTTTTTTGTTATATACCAAAATGTCTTTTGATAGATATAAACCAATGAGAGCTTTATGACCATCTACGAGCACTTGATGACGCGTTTTGTTATAGTCGTCAATTACAACAAGATCTGGATTGCCCCATGCATAGGAGCCAAAGATATATAAAGCTAAAGGATTATAAGTTTTTATGAGTCGTTGCTTAACTTCTTCAATAATATGAGAATCAATCATATATCTTCTTATAGTATTTAACTACTAGTATAGCATAAATATTAATGCTAAAAACAGGTTTTTATTTAAAATATTCCAACAATTGCACTACTTTAAAACTCAGTGATACTGTAATGAGAATCTATTATTAGACTCAGAGTTTTAAAGCAGCTTCAGCTTCTTACGGTTGAGGTAATCCATAAGCATATCCAATAATAACGGTCATAATATCTTGAGGAATAGGTTTTAAAGGCTCTCCTTTATCATTGCGTGCGTACCCAAGCAAACGAGTAGTGGACTTTACTAGGTGTTCTCTTAAAAGTCTAACGATTTCTGTTCTGTTTTGCCTTTCTTCAGATGTTGCCTCTGCCCGTAACGGGCTTTGAGCAAGATCTAGAGCTGTCTTGCCTTCACTGTCTTTTATTAATGCATCGGTGCCTGCATTGATAAGTTGTTTTACAATATCTTGGTTATTAACATTAATAGCAAAGTGAAGTGGTGTCGCTCCGAGCATATTAAGTAAATTAACATGTGCTCCAGCACTGAGTAAATGAGCCACTATATCTGGTTTTTTATACATAATAGCTGTATGTAAGGGTGGCAAGCTCTCGCCGACAGGATTTATATCAGCACCTTGTTGCAAAAGCTTGTCTATTTTTGGTATATTACCCTGCCTTATTTGTCCACCTAGTTTAAAATTGAGGTATTCACGGTCATTATCATTCATACTAAGACTTGGTAAGCAAAGGGAAATGAGTGTCATTGCTATATATTTTTTTATAGCCATAAAATTATCTTTCATAAAATTTTATTAAATTAAATATTTAACTATATTAGTTAATTTAACATATTTAATTTATAATTGTCAATAATGATATGGAGTCAACTAAGCTAGTATACTGATACTAATCAATTACATTAAGGTAAGAATAAATCAAATTGGTCTATGCGTTTGGTCAATAGTTGCGCCGCAATTATCTCCTGATCGAGAAATAGAGCTTGAATATTGTTTTGAAATAAGCGAATTATCGAGCGATCAAATCTTTTTAGTAATTACGAAGATCCACTGGTTATTAAGCTTAATGTCTATAATTTTAAATTTATTTTTTAATAATAATTCTTGAAGGTCATTAGGCAGCCAATAGCAGAAATAGCGTGGTCCACCAATTTCTCTTTCGGACCATTCTTCACCTGTTCCTTGTTTGACACTAAATGCTAAAATACCTTCATGCTGTAAGCTGTTATACATTTTACTTAAACACTTTTTAAATTCTTCTGGGTTTAAATGAATTAAAACAGCACTAGCAAAGACCATGTCATAAGGGCCACCCAGGTTATCAGTAAGTATATTAAGTAAGGTTGCCTCATAGCCATGTTGCTGTAATAGTTTAATAAAATTTTTAGTTGCGTCCGTTCTTTTAACTTTATATCCTTGTGACTCTATATAATTAGCATCTCGACCCAAAGCGCTTCCAATTTCAAGAATGGAATCTTGTGTATTAATATAACTTAAAGCACTATCGATCCATACTTTCCGGTCACTACTTACAGTTGTAGGTGTATTCTGTACGTATTCCTGTATACAATTTTCATAAGTTTGAAGTGTTTTTGCATTACTGCTAGGTGATGTAATTAGAGTATCCATAGATACTATATTAAAGGCGATAGCAAGTAATATAAAAAAAGTTTTAGTGATATTCATAAGGGTATATCGTTTAAATAATTTAAATTAAAGCATGTTTAAAAGATCTAAGTATCACGTTACTTAATTTGCTTAGCCTTGTCTATAAACTCTAAAAGTATTTAAGCAAAAAGTAGGCAGCAAGCAAGTAACTCCTTTAGACTTGTTGTAATTTTAGGATAAGCTCTAAGTATATCCGTTAAGCTAAAAGATTAAAACGGATATACTTAGCAAATGATTAAAATAATAACTAGTTTGCTACATGCGTTCAGGGCTACTAATACCTAACAGGTCTAAGCATAATTTAAGCGTATTTCTAAGAATCGTTATAGTAAGCAATCTGCCACGACTTTGCTGTATATGGGCTTGATCAATTACTTTATGAGCGCCATAGTAACTATGAAACAGCTGCGCAAGCTCTAAAGCATAGTAAGTAAGTGTATGTGTTTGATAGTGTCTACTTATAGAAGTAAGCGTTGATGCTAGTGAGGCTATCTTTTTAAGAAGCAACTTTTCACTATCACTAATAAATACAGCATCAGCAGCTGTAATAGCAGTAAGCTCTGGTTGTTGAGCGGCTTTTTCTAAAATACTTGCAATACGAACGTAGGCATACTGAATGTAATAAACAGGATTTTCTTCGGTCTTTTTAAGCGCTAATTCAATATCAAAATCTAAGTGAGCGTCGGCTTTTCTATTTAAATAGAAAAAGCGGGCAACATCGACCCCTACGGTATCAATAACGTCTTCTAAAGTTACTATACGTCCTGCTCGTTTAGACATACGTAGTTGTTGGCCACTTTCTTTGAGAGTAACGAGTTGATACAAAATAATATCTAAGTCTGCTGGATTATAACCGAGTGCCTGCATAGCAGCTTTTAAACGTACTACATAACTATGATGATCTTGACCAAGCACCATAACTAATTTATTAAAGCCACGACCTATTTTATTGTTTAAATAAGCAATGTCGGCTGATACATAGGTAAGTTCACCAGAGCTTTTTCTTAGTACGCGATCTTTATCGTCACCAAAAGCAGTTGATGCAAACCAAAGAGCATCATCTTTTTGATAGATATGACCATGTTTTTGTAACGTATCAAGAGCTTGCTCTATGGAGCTATTATCATGTAACGTTTTTTCTGAAAACCATACATCAAAAGTAATACCATAGTTTTTAAGAGTGTCTTGGAGCTGCTGCAATAGATGTTCTTTAGCATAAGTGGCAAAAAAGCTATCAGGACGTTCAAGTACTTCTGGACCATGTTTTTCTATGCATTCTTGTGCTAATGATATCAAATACTCACCATGATAAGTATCTTCTGGAAGTTCTACGGTTAAACCTCCTTGTTGCTGACATCTTATTTTAAAAGATAGGCCAAGTTTCTGTATTTGTGACCCCGCGTCGTTAATATAGAATTCTTTGGTAACTACATGGCCTAAAAAATGCAAAACATTACCAAGCACATCGCCAATAATGCCGCCGCGACCGTGTCCTATGTGGAGTGGCCCGGTAGGATTAGCGCTTACAAACTCAACGTTATAATTATATCTTGGGGCATGGGCTTCAAGTTTAAAAAAGTCTTGATTGCCTTGCAGTAGTTGTCGCGCTATATGGTGAAGTGCATCTTGTGTTAAAAAAATATTAATAAAACCAGGCCCAGCAATTTCTATGCGTTCAATCCATTGATGGGTAAAATGTGCTTGAATTTCTTGAGCAATAGCACGTGGTTGCTGTTTGAGCTCTTTAGAAAGTACAAGTGCAGCATTAGTGGTAATATCACCAAACTGTTGCTTTTGTGCATCTATGTTTAAGTTTATTTCAAGATTTGATAAAGCAGTGCTATCAATGGGATAGGTAGCTTTAAGATAATTGTGTAATGTCGTTTGTAATTGACTAAGAGTATTCATAACTAAATAACTTTCAAGTGTGTGTAATATTACTTTTAGTTTACTACTTAGGCTGTTTTTTTGCTAGAAAAAGAGAGCCTTAACAGCAAGTTGCGCACTTAAAAATATACTTTTAGGCTTACTTGTGTTAAAATACTAGTAGACACTAAACTAAAAATAATATTAAAGTGAGAGTATGAAAACAGCAGTACTTCTTTCAGGTGGTGTTGACAGCTCTGTTGCTCTGAGACTACTCAAAGAACAGGGTCATAACGTTACCGCATTCTATTTAAAAATTTGGCTTGAAGATGAACTTTCTTTTCTAGGTACATGTCCTTGGCAAGAAGATCTTTCGTATGCTCAAGCTGTCTGTGATCAAGCAGGTGTTCCCTTAGAAGTTGTTTCATTGCAAAAAGAATACTGGGACGAAGTTGTATCCTATACTATTGCTGAAATTAAATCTGGAAGAACCCCTAATCCCGATATTTTATGTAATCAGCGAGTTAAGTTTGGTGCATTTTATAAAAAAATTGATGAGAGCTTTGACTTTGTAGCCACTGGTCATTATGCCAAGCGTATCGATGTTGCTGGGCAAGCATTGCTTTATAGAGCTCCTGACGCAATAAAAGATCAGACCTATTTTTTATCCCATATAAGCCAAGCACAACTTAAACGAGCTTTATTTCCTTTAGGTCATTTAGATAAGTCACAAGTGCGTGAGCTTGCAGTGGCTTATAATTTGCCTAACAAGCAACGCAAAGATAGCCAAGGCATTTGCTTTTTAGGAAAAATAAAGTTTTCTGATTTTGTTAAGCACCATTTAGGCGAACGTGAAGGTGCTCTTGTAGAATTTGAAACAGGTAAACAGTTGGGCGTACATAAAGGATTTTGGTACTATACCATAGGTCAGCGTCAAGGCATAGGCCTTGCAGGGGGCCCTTGGTATGTTACAGCCAAAGACACTGCTACCAACTGCGTATATATTTCACGTAATTATTATTGCCAAGAAAAAGAACGTGATACATTTATTATAGAAGCTGGAAATTGGATAACATCGCCACCGCAAGTTGATAAGCAGTTACACGTTAAAATGCGTCATGGTCCACTGCTCAACGAATGTACAGTGGAGCCTGTGGGTGTTGATGCTTATCGCATTACACTAATGGAAAGAGATCAAGGCATTGCCCCTGGTCAATTTGCTGTTCTTTATGAAGGCGAACAGTGTTTAGGTGGAGGGGTAATAACCCAAACAGTATGATACAAAAAAAAGAAAAACAACAGTGGTGCACGGTAACCCCCTCAACGCTTATTACTTTACTACGTATGGTATTAGTGCCCTTTATAGGGATCTTTATGGTGCGTGAGCACTGGGGTGTTGCTTATGGCTTATTTTTATTTGCAGCAGCTACGGATGTGCTTGATGGAGCTCTTGCCCGTTATTTACACCAAGAAACGAAGCTTGGTGCTTATCTTGACCCCTTAGCTGATAAACTATTGGTTGTTAGTTGCTATGCAGGTCTTGCGTTTGTCCATACACCTCTTTTTAAAATACCGCTCTGGTTCTTTGCCGTTATGTTGGTGAAAGAGCTTTGCTTAATTGCAGGGGCTGTTTACTTGGGTTTGATTAAAAAAATTATAGTTATTAAGCCGGCCATTTTAGGAAAGATTACCACGTTTGCACAAGTTGTTTTTGTCTGGTGGCTTTTTACGAGTGCTTATTTTGGGTATGTCTCTCAACCGATATTTAATATTTTTATCTTTGTTTTAACCTTATTAATGGTAGTAACCTTTGGTTATTATGTCTTTAAAGCTTATGCAAGTTATACGCTTGCTGCATATTCTAAAAAATACAAAGGGTGATGGTATGTTTTTTAAAAAAATAAACAAAACAATTATAGCTTTAAGCCTGCTTGCATTGTCAGCAGGAGTATATGTGTGCTTAGCTGAAAGCTTTTTAGCTGCACCTGTAGCTCGTAAACGTACGGCAGGACAAATAAAACAAGAAGCTATGGAACTATATGCTGATATTTTGCTTTCTACAAGTAAAAATATAGAAACATCCGCTTATCTGCAGCAACAGCTCTGTGCTCGTATACAAGAAATTGCTGAAAACAATAAGCAAGGCATTTTTGTTTCTTTACAGTACAATGACATGGAAAAATGTGTGCAAGAGCTTAAAAATATCCAAGCTCAACAAGAGAAAAGTGCACATGCTCTTAAACAAGCCATACAACTTGTTCAAACTGGGTATGCTAAAAAATAATACTTAGTTGTTCTGGTGGGTAGCGAGTTTTTTTTAAAGCTATTTGTGGTATACTAAAGAGTAATCACTAACTAGTATAAAAATATATTTGATTGAAAGGGCTGTAGTGGCAAGTTTTAATAAAGTTATTATGGTGGGTAATCTTACAAGAGACCCTGAATATAAGCAACAACCAAGTGGTCAAGCAGTATGCCGTTTAAGCATAGCTTCTAATAGATCATACAAAAACAAACAAACAGGCATGCTTGTGCAAGACGTATGTTATATTGATGTCGATGTATGGGGACCACAAGCTGAAAATTGCCGTCAGTATTTACAAAAAGGTCGTTCAGTGCTTATTGAAGGACGTCTTAAACTTGATGTGTGGCAAGCACCTGATGGTCAGACGCGCCGTCGCCATGTGATAGTTTCGGAAAGTGTAGTTTTCTTAGGTTCTGGACAACAAGCTGAATCAGGCGATGAAGCTGGTCAACCACAGCAACAACGTAGCAACAGTAATCCTTCACGCTCTAAGGGTCTTTTAGACTCAGGGGCGAGTGACGACTTTGCAGGTGAATCGTTATTTAAAGATGAGCCACCATTTGAAGACGATCTGCCATTCTAAAAGTATATATATGCTAAAGGGAGCCTTGGGGCTCTCTTTTTTTTATGCTTATCAAACAGAAAAACAGTAAAGAGTATTGACTTTTACAAATACAATTTGCAATTATTATAAAGAAGTGATAGTTGTTCAAGTACAGTTTTGTTAAAAGGAATACACATGCTGGGTGTTAAAAAAAGTAGAGTAGTAGTTTTCGTATCTTTGTTAAGCTATTCTGCTTATATGCATTCAGCTAATGGGTATGATACAGTAACTGATCTTTCACTTGATCTTTGGGCTCAAGTAGATTTAGTTCGCTCAATTAATACTACGCATTGCCAAAAAGAAGCGTTTATAGAGCAAATAGCACAAGAAACTTTAGCATTATATGCTCAAGTTGCAGAGCTACCTAGTCAATTGGATCTGCTTGAGTCACGTATTGCTTTAGTAACACTACTTACTAATGTGTGTCAGCATATTGAGGAAGTGTTTGAAGAAATATCTCATCCAGCTTTAACTACTACTTTATATGTACTAAGTACCATAACTACCAATCTAAAAGCACCAGCTCAGAGAACAAGCTAAGTAGGCTCCCAGGGTATTAGTCTGGAAAACTCTTTTTCCTGTTAAATGGCGATTGTAAATAAGGCTAATAGTAGGGTAGCATGAGCATTCGTACCGTATAAAATCATATTCAATAAGTAAATGCACAAGTGATCGTGACCATCCTTTAATAAGCGGTATGGCAAGTGATTTACTAGTACAATTATGCTTAGATAGTTTGTTTTGTTGCTCATAAGTAAATGCTAAAGAAAAAGAGAGCCCTTTGTATATATGATCTGCTTTGCCATATGCTCCAATACGCCATACATTACCAATGGATCTGTTTTTTTTAGGAAATATAATGCCGTCAGCGTGAATTCCTGCGGTAAGCCAGTCGTACATGCCAGCTGATAAAGTAGCAGATCCTACAATTCCCCAGGTATTATTATACCCTAATGGTATGCCTAAAGGGTTATTAGTGCATGGTCGATTACTTGTAGGTAATAAAGCGCCTGCTTTAAGAGTAGTATCTATAAAATCTAAGACTGTAGTATTTTCGTTGTTATAGGTCCAGCCTATCAAAGCAGTGCTATCGATAAGTTGGGTGCGGCGGCATTGTGAGGTAATAGCAGTAGAGCATAAAGAAGTATGTTCTTGAGAGCACTGGGCTGAACATTCATGGCAGGTACCTTTAAAACTTGGTCTTATTTGAACAACGGTAAAAGGCACAGAAATTTCTGTAAAAATACCGCCACAAAAGTTTTGGGTATAATGAGAATCTATTTCAAAAACATCGATTCTACCATCAGTGAGATTTTGTTTTTCAGAAAGTATGCTTAGTAAAGGCACTTTGCGTCCACAGTTGTCACGACTTATGCATGTTGATCCTCCCGTAAGCTCAACAGCAAAGGTACTTAAAAGTTGACGTTCAAAACGAGGCTCATCCCAAAATGATGATGCTCGATAAAAGTAACTACTGTTAAAAGCTTGCGTGGTAGTAACACTAAAAATTACAAACACCAAAGTGGTATATTTTTTTAATATATGCAACAAAATCATTATGTTTAATCCTTGGCAAATGTGGTAACTCTACTTAAGTTATATACTACTTGTTTGCCAAAGAAAACATATTCTTAAAAAATATGTAGAGAAAAATCTTGAACTACTTAAAACGTTTCATAATCATCGTCATTTTCTTCAATGATACAGGGGATATTCTCATCAAGTAGACAAGGTTGCTGGTCTTCTAGTAAATCATCGCCTGAGAGGTCCATAGGGTGTACCGATCCTGCACTTCGCTCCATCTGAGCATTGGCAATATGATTAGGTTGATAAGTAATAGACTCATCGTAAAATTCATTGACACTTTCAATAATATCATTATTAAGACCTACCATAAAAGCAAGATCATGAGTTATAAACTGACTTATAATACGAGCAAGCTCAGGGTAATCCGGTTCTGCTGCTACAATAGTCAGTATATCAGCTTGTCGTGTATACGGTATAAATGCAAAGCGAAGCAAAATGTTTTTAGGAAATAAGGACAACAAGTAATGATCAAAAAACTCACCTACCACGTCAAGAGCAGGTACCGAGTAATACTCTGACATAGCTTGCAGTAAATCGTCCTTAGTTACTAAATCTTCTTCAATTAAAAAATCTTCAAATGCAATGTCGTCACTGCTTTTATACGTGTGCATTAAAGCTTGTAACTCATCCATGGGTACAAGTTTATGACGTGCAAGTATAAGGCTTATGCCTTCAATAGCTTTGTTGCTGTTTTTCATGCGGTTTATCCTGTTGTAGAGGTAACTAGAATACTAGTTGTTATATTTAATTATCTGCCTATTTGTATTTTAATAAATTTTATACTTATTTTTCAATAGAATGGTATATAAGTTTAGCCTAAGTCTAGAAAATAACGCTTAATTAAGGTAAACTATAGTATAATAAACGCGCAATAAAAGTTATAAATATAGCCACTTACTTAAAGGAATAGTATGGAAGACTTTAAAGATCAAGCACCAGAAATGGTAGAAGAAAACCACCATGAAGCTTGTGCTTCAGAGCTTAAAACATGTCAAGATGATCTACGTAACACTAAAGAACGTTATATCTATTTAACTGCTGAGTTTGATAATTATAAAAGACGTATTGAACGTGAACGAAGCCAATGGATAGAAGATGCCCAAGCAGACGTTCTTAAAGATATGTTGCCTACCCTCGATAATTTTGAACGTGCACTTATAGAGCTTAAGTCTCAAAATCTGCCTCAAGAGCTAACTGCTCATTTTGCAGGTATTGGGCTTATAGCTAAAAATCTCCACAAAGTGCTTGAAAAATATAATATTCAAGAGCTTGAGCATGCAGGTGAATTTGATCCTGAAATGCATGAAGCTATTATGCAAGTAGAATCTTCTGAACATGAGTCTGGCCACGTAGTAGATGTCTACCAAAAAGGGTATTCTCATAAAGGAAAAATACTCCGCCCAGCCCATGTAGCTGTAGCAAAATAATTTTAAAATTCTTAGATATATATTTCCCTAGATGACTTACGAGCTTCTAGGGATTTTTTTATAAATAAAATAATACTTTGCCCACTATTGACTTAGTATCTATAAAAATATTACTATTAGAAATAATACTATGGTGATCATTACATAGTAACTATATAAATAATTTTTATAAAATTTTATAATAATATCAAGGAGTTCTTATGAACAAGCATTTTTATCTTTTAGCTTTAGTTGGTTTAAGTTCATTAGGTGTTAACTCAGCTTTTGGTTTAACTAACCCTTTTGCTTCTAAAAAAGCAGATGTTGCTGCACCACAAGATAATATCGAGAGAACTAAGTTTTGGGGAACAGTAGTTACCTCACTTAAAAGAAATGGCTACAGCGATGATTCAGCTGAAATTCGTCATGCTCAACGTTATTTACGTCGTGCAGAGAATGATAAAGGCAAAACAGGCGGATTTATGAGCCGTATGTTTGGTACAGGCGGTAAAAAAGCAACAACTGCACGTCCAGCACGTCGTACAGATAGTAAAGTAGGCGATCGTCGTCCAGCAAGAACTACAGCTAATCGTACAGCTGCACGAGCTACTACAGCTAATCGTACAACTGCACGAGCTACTACAGCTGATCGTACAAAAAAGACAGCAGCAGCAAAAGCACGCGCAAAAAGAGCTACAACAGCAAGAACTACAGCACGTAGAGCAGCAACTAAAAAAGCTGCGTAAATTTTAGATAAATTTAAATAAGAAAGAGCTAGAGATTTTACTCTCTAGCTCTTTCTTTATAGATAGTATTGTAAAATATACTACTTATGCACCAAGGTTAATATTTTGACCTGCTAGTGCTGGGTCACCTTGAACGACTATTGCTGCAATACCTGCGCTATAGTTAGTTATATTGCTATGTGCTTCATTGTAAGTAAACTCATTACCTGCAAATGCTCCACTAGCAGGGCCTTGATTAAGAATACCAACAGCTGCTGCACTGAAAAGATGACCTATAACAAGGTTTTCTCTAACTGAGTTATTGCTTGTGTTAGCACCAAGTCTGATACCATTCAGTTTATTACTAGTAACTATATTGTGCTCAATAACGTTAGCATTAGCAGTAGCAGAAGTTCCTTGTGGTTGCTGTTCTGTTGAGCCAGCAGGGAAAAGAACACCAGTTACAAAAATACCTTCGCCACCGTTACCAGAAACTCTATTGTCTACTATTGTGTTGTTAGAAGACGACAAGAATGTTTGATTTGGATTATCGCTAATTGGTAATGATGGAAGTGAAGCGCTTAATAATACACCATTAGTAGTGTTATCTTCAATTGAACTATTTTTTAAAGTTACAAATGTGCTTCCAACTATTCTAATACCTCTATTGTTTCTAGAGATAATACACTCTTCTATTACCACATTACGTGTACCGCTAGAGATGATAACACCATAAAAGCCTTGATTTCTAAAGCTTGAATTGCTAACGCGTACGTTGCTGTATACTGCGTTTGGGTTACCACAAACAGGAACATCTACGCCACTTACAGTAAGGCATGGTTGATCCGATGCGCTTATATGTAGTGCACCGTTTAAATAAGGTGGATTACCGGTTGGATCTTGTGGAGAGTTTACATCTACCACTACATTTTCAATAAGAGCTCCTGAACCAGCAGCAAGTACTATACCGTCAGTACCATTGGCTACGTTTTGTGATTTAAAGGAGGAATTTCTAATAATGATGCTGTTGGCTGTTAAAGCATTATCCAGATCTGTTCCCGTTGCACCTGTATTAGGTGATCCGCCTTGCAAAAGATTAGCATTAAAGATCTCATTGTCTACGCTTACAGTAGTATTTTCTACTAGAGCACCATCAACAAATCTTAGTTGTATTGGTCCACCTAAAGAGGTACCACTAAACTGACAATCGCTTATGCGGATATTTCTGCATGATGGAGTATCAAGTTTTCCTGAAGTACTATTGAATCTTACTCCAGCAGTTCCTGCATCGGTAAATGCTAGATCGTTTACAAATTTTGAGTCTTCAATTGCTATATCATCAGAGCTAAATGCATCTACAGCTCTAAAAGTGATATTATGGAAATAGGATCTTAAAACGCGTAAACCACGTGAATTAGTTATAAATATACCAGTATTAAGGTTATCTATATTAACATTTTTTACTGTAATATCAGTTGAGTTTGCTATTCTAATACCAGTAGTTTCTGTTTCTTCTATTGAAGTAGGGTTAGCTGCTCTTAGAGAATCATTTTCTATAGTTACTTCATTTACACCATCCATAGCAATAGCTGTAGCTGTTGACCCTTCAGGTAATATAATATTATGATTAGCTAAATTTAAGTTAACATTACTTGCTGCTATAGTGATAGCTGCATCACTACCTGTATAAGTAACATCTTGAGCTAAGCAGTATTTACCAGATTCAGTAATAGTAAACGGTACAGATCTAATAGGTGTTATAGCGTCGCATGTATCAGCATTAATAAAGTTATTAACAGTAGAAGTTAAGCTGTTAACATTGTTATTTATATCTCTTAAGGTATTGCCGATATTAATAAGTCTGCAATTAAGTACTTTAAGACCACGAATTATTACAGCTGGAGAACAATTTCTTGAGCGAACTGCATCTTCTGGCAAAGTGCTCATATAGCTAATAGCGCTATCGATAGCTACATTAAGTGTTTGAACTTCTTGAGCTGACAATTGACGCTGTGATTGAGCGAGCTGCTTAATTTGAGCATGTAAGCTTTGTAATTCTTGAGCATCTTCTGAAGCTGGTTGAGCAGCTAAAAATTCTTCAAGTTGCCCTTGAATTTGTTGAGCATCAGCTGATAAGCTTGAAAGATCATCTGCTTGTGAAAATACTTCTTGGCCACGAGCAAGTAATTCAGCACGTAATGCTGAAGCAGGCAAGTTAAGAGTGAATGGTACTACAAAAGCGTAGAAAAATAATCTACGTAATGTAGCAAGATTATTTGTACTCATAAGTTCTCCTTTAATGAGTGTGTATTAACTTCGACAAATTGATCTTAATACTTAAAACCTACATAAGTCAATATTTTTGATAAGTCACTGATAAGCAAAAAAAGCCTGGTTTAAAACCAGGCTTTTTTAAGTTATCAGTACTAAGCAATTACAAGATATTACTTAAAGTAATGAAGTATTCCAACGATCATTTCGATAAAAATTAAGACTATAATAAGCAGTGAAAGCAAGTCTTCTCGTAATGCTTCAACTTTGTTTTCGTATACTGTGCGTACGTCGCGAATGATATCGAGTTTTCTATTTATAGATTCACGCCAGTTGGTAATATCAAGCTTGGATACTAAAAGAGAATACAATTCAGAGTAATACGGCTCTCCTGCAAGTTTAATACTATTTTCTAAACGTTCGGTGATAACAGAAATATCAACGCGCAGTTTGCCTAAATCACCCATAGGGTCACTATGAAGTGCTCCAATAAAGGGTAGATATGCTTTAAGCGGAAGCACGGTAATTTCACGCTCATACACCGTATTAAGTTGTTGATCGAGTACACGATCAAAATATTGCAACTCTAATTGCTGCATATTGGCAAATTCAAATAAACCGAGCGTTTCTTCAAATTCTTCATCATACATAAATGCCGCTTCAGTATCGATAATAATAAGGTCACCCCGATAGTACCCAATAGCAGTCTCAAGCATTTCGTTTTTTTGATATTCTGAAAGCGTCTCAGTTTCAAAGCGTAAAATAGAGGCTATAAGGCTGCCATATTCTGCTTTAAGGCTTACAACATCTATAGTGGACTCTGGATCTACCTGTATTACAACATACCGTCTACGTAAATGAAAAAAGCGCGGTTGCTTAATGTGCTGTTTAATGCGTTTAAAAAGAGAACCAGCATCAACAACACTTTGCTCTTTATATTCATCATCTACATTACTAATATGGGTACGTAATTCATCAAGACTTTCAGAAAAGGGTATTTTATAAGCAAGAGAAAGTACCCCAAAGTTATGAAGTTTAGCGCTCAGACAACGTGAGCTTGAATGTGGATGAGGCAACTCAACTGCAAGTGGTGTATGGTAATTTTTAAAATACTTAGACAGTATTAAAGGACGGCGCGAAAGCGCTTGAGACTCCTTAACGGCTTCTAAATTTATGTCGTCGCCTACATCAAAACAATGAAAAATAAATATATTACCGGTAAAAACATGCTTTTGCATTACTCGTCCTTTTTAAGTATTGACAAGAAGGCTTCTTGAGGCACTTCTACGTTTCCTACTTGCTTCATTTTCTTTTTACCTTCTTTTTGTTTTTCAAGCAATTTGCGTTTACGCGTAATATCGCCACCATAACATTTAGCAATTACGTTTTTACGCATAGCTGATACTGTTTCACGAGCAATAATTTTGGCGCCAATGGCCGCTTGTATAATAATTTCAAAGAGTTGCCGCGGGATAACTTTTCTTAACTTTTCAGCGAGCGTTCTGCCTATGTTTGCTGAACTTTCTCTATGCACAATGATAGAAAGAGCATCGACTGGTTTACCGTTAAGCAATATATCCATTTTAACTAAATCAGATTCAGCATAGCCCGATTCTTCGTAATCTAGACTAGCGTATCCAGAAGTAAGTGATTTAAGTTGATCATAAAAGTCTGTAGCTACTTCATTAAGAGGTAACCGGTATTTTAAGATAATACGCTCTTCATTAAGATATTCAAGGCTCAGTTGTTGGCCCCGTTTTTGCTGACACAACGTTATTATAGGCCCTAAATAATCGCGTGGCATTAATATAGTCGCATCGATTATAGGTTCATAAATAGCATCAATTCTTTGTGGATCAGGAAAATCTGACGGGTTTTCAATATCTGCTTCTTGGCCGTTAGTTAACTTAATTTTATACAACACGCTTGGTGCAGTAATAATAACGGAAAGACCATATTCTTGTTCAAGCCGTTGCTTAAATACGTCCATATGAAGGAGCCCTAAAAAGCCACATCTAAAACCAAGACCTAATGCTACGGAGTTTTTCTTTTCAACTTTTACACTTGCATCATTAAGGGTTAACTTTTCTATAGAGTCACGTAGCACTTCAAATTCTTCGTTGTCTATAGGGAAAATACCGGCGAACACCATTGGCTTTGCTGGTTTAAAACCAGGAAATGCTGTTACTGGATGCTTGGCTTGATAAATAGTATCACCAACACGAGCTTCATGCACGGTTTTCATACCAGCTATTAAGTATCCTACTTGACCTGCGTAAAGAGCATCCATAGGAGTCTCACTGGGGTACATAAGACCTAACTCAAGTACTTCATAACTTCTACCTGCTTGAGCGAGTATTATAGTGTCACCCTTGCGCATAGTGCCATCTTTTAGAGCAATCAAACAGATTACACCTTTATAAGAATCAAACCATGAGTCAAATAACAGTGCTTTAAGATGTCCCTGAGTGTTGCTTGCAGGTGCAGGCATACGTTCAATGACAGCATCAAGAATTTCTGTTATGCCAATGCCAGCTTTAGCTGAAGCTTTTATGATTTCTTCTTCGTTGAAATCAAAAAGATGCTTCATCTCTTTGCCTACCCGTTCAGGGTCAGCATTAGCCATATCTATTTTGTTCATAATAGGCACAATAGCTAAATTCTGCTCAAATGCTAGATAAAAATTAGCCATCGTCTGCGCTTGGACACCTTGGGCAGCATCAACAAGCAATAACGCGCCTTGACAGGCATACAATGAGCGGGATACTTCATAGCTAAAATCTACGTGTCCTGGAGTATCAATTAAGTTAAGCAGATACGTGTCGCCTTTATAGGTATAAAACATAGAAGCTGATTGAGCTTTTACGGTTATACCCCGTTCTTTTTCTACTTGCAATTTGTCTAAAAATTGTTCGTTTTTGTGGCGTGTTGAAAGTGTTCCTGTAACTTCTAAAAGTCTATCAGAAAGCGTAGATTTACCATGGTCAATATGCGCAATAACAGAAAAGTTGCGTATTTTGTCAGGAGTGAACTGTTTTAAGTCTATTTTTTTTAAATCCATTTTTATTAATCTAATGTTATAAGTGTAGAGCACAAGTGCTTAAGGTATTATTACTTTAAGTCTACTTCAGGGCTCATAATTTGTAAAACAACAGCTAGAGAGCCAGAGTTTTGGCCTGTGCTTGTATGAGTGCCTTTTCTTGCTCAAAAAACATAAAATACTTTTTAGCTATAGCAGGCGTCAGTTTTTTAAGTGTCTGATTGCCTCGTTTTAGATTAACCGTGTATGCTGTATTGTCTTTAACATAAAAAAGCTTGTTAACGCGTTGGTACCGATATGTTTCAGGCGTAAGAGCATGCAGAAATATAATTACAGAATTAAGAATATGTGTTTTGTTTTCAAGTGTATACTCAACATTTTCTATTAAAAGCACATGTGCATGAGAACGCTTTTTAAGTGACTTTTTACATAATGTAAGCAAATCACCTTCGCACGTTAAATTTTCTATTTTTAGCCCATGAATATAAGAGATTTGATTTTCTAAACTGGATGCTATAAAGTGCTTTTTGCCTTGAGGCAATACAAGGGTATAGGGTATATACGGTTGATCAATAATAAGCGTTTGAGCATCGATTCTTAGCTGTTTGTCGCCAAAAGACTTTGAATTTACTGCTTTTTGCTCACTGTTTTTGTCCATAAGATAAGAGATAGGTTCAATGTGCCCTTCAATACGTCCTATTTCAAAATGATCAGTGTGCGCCCAACAAATATGAGGCATATTGTTAAAAAGAGTCTTTGTTACAATCTTATCTTCTACAGTAACGCTAAATTCACCTAGAGGCACACAATAGCGTAGAGCTTGCATAAGCTTTGCGCTCGAGCTTTGCTCAATAGGAGCTTCGTGCAATAATGTAAAAAACTTATTAAATTCAGGCTGCTGAGTAGTAAAAGAAGAAATAGCCGTTAGGCAAGGACACACAAGAGTAAAGTTATAGGTATTACGAATACCTTTGGTTGTGTACAAAGTATTTAAAAAGTTGTTGCTACCGCCATTACACGTAAGATAAACAAGCACTCGTGTAGAGACTTGATTATTAAGTACGGATAAAAATCTTTTAAAATAGGTTGGATAAAGACCGCCTACAATAGCAACACTAATGGGTGACGTGCCGCCATGGCCGCATAATAATATATTCCACTTAAAGTCTTTTGCTTTTTTGTTTAGTAAAAGCTTTTTAATCACACCGATAAATTGTGAAGAATATAAAGGTAGTAGAGCATTTCTATGTAAAATATCGTTATTGATACTAAAGGCTAGATAATCTTTACATGTTTGCAAAAAACTGGGTGTATATAAGGTGTGTATATCAGTTACTTCTTGCCAATCTTCTAGATTAAAACCTAAATCTTGAGCAGTAGAGGCTTCTAATCTTGTTTTATAAGCTTTGGGAATAAATAACAAAAAGCCCTTTGTGTGATAGTAGCTTTCCCATGCTTCTTGATCGTGTGATTTCATGTCTTTGCTGTTTTTTGTCAGTGTTTTCCAGCAATAAAGCGTCGTTAAAATAGGGGCACTTTCGGCCATTAAGCCATTAGAAAGTTGCATAGCAGATGCTGCATAATGCGGCATAAAAACTTCTTGGCCTAATAAATCAAGTGCAATATGTAAGTCACGCTGGTTACCTTGAGTATTTTCAAGAACGGTAGCTAAAGAACACGTGGAGCTGAAAAGAGCTAAAAACAGGAGTGTGTATTTTTTATTCATAGTCTACTCGTAGTTAAGAATATATAAAAAAGATCATTTAAGCATACACTACCATTTTTTGCATTTCAGTGCGAGCTTAAGGTGATTTTTTTTAACTATAGATACTTATCAGTAGAGTATGGTACTTTAATAGATGGCTAATCAAAGTATGATTTACTATTTTTATAAAAAGAGAAAAGCATGAATGCACAATTAAAAGCTCGATTAAAAACAGTTGGAGCAATTGCCCTAGTGGTGCTTCTTGCTCTGTTTCTTATATTACGCGGCGGTTTTAGAACGGTTGAGCTAGCACAAGACCTAGAAGTACCTGCAGCTAACTCATAGTAGTTCTAAGCTAAGTATAACAAGGTATTGATTTTTAGGTTAGTTTGTATAATATGCAATCCAATTGCATATTATACAAATTAGGGATTTTATATGGTTATTATCGTGAAATTACGCCTATATTAAAAGAAGTGGTGCAGCAATTTCCTGTAGTTGCCGTTATGGGGCTAATAGCAAAAATAGATTTGTCAAAATTGTGTATTTATTGTATAATTATTAATATTTAGAAACTATTATTCGCGTCTTGTAAAGACCTATTTGCAAAGGTTTTTGTTTATAAAATCAAATGAGCTCTCTTAGAGAGGATTTGATAAAAAGTTACTAATGAGAGCATTAAAATTCTTATCCAACTAAAAGGTTCATGAGTATGATACAATTTCTAAAAATAAGTGCTTTGACTTTGCTTACGCATTCTCTAGTTGCAATGGATTATGAAAGACAACTTATAACAGGTATTCTAGCTGGTGATTTGCAACTAGTTCAAGAAGCTTTAGATAATGGTGCTACTGGTGACGGAGGCGCTATGCCAGCTTTACATGCTGCAGCTGGGCTCGGTAAAGATGCGATAATAGAGCTACTTATTGATCGTGGGAGTAAAACTAATCTTGAAAATACTCATTGGCCTTCTCCCTTATTACAGGCTGTTTTTGGTGGCCATGTTTCAACTGTGAAATTATTACTGAAATTAAGTTTAGACGACCGCTTGCCATTTACTGGTGATACGCCATTACATCTGGCTGCACAGACAGGTGACAGCAACATGTTAAGTGCGCTCTTGCAACTAGGTTTTAAACCTAATGTATTGAATAGGTACTTCGTTACTCCGCTTGAAATAGCTGTGCGTAATAATCAGGCAGAGGCTGTAGACATATTGCTTGCAGCAGGAGCCAGTCCTTGCTTCTATCCAGAGCTTAAACAAGGTAAAGATGCTTTGCAGTATGCTCAGCAACAAGAAGCTAACTTGCGCCTTTATTCTTTAAATGAATGCTCTTTAAGAAAAAACAAACAGATACAACAATCTTTAAAGAGATTTTTATCTTTAAAAACACACTAAAGATCTTAAGTTACTAACTATACAATAGCTCCTACAACCTCTGTAACTAGAGGTTGTTTTTTTTAGCCACTTTTAGCAATCTGTGGTATGGTTAAATCTAAAGGAATAGGAGTGATTTAGCTGTTGTAAATAGTGAGCTAATAGCAAAAATCGATTTGTCAAAAGTGTAAAATTATTGTATAATTATTAATATTTAGAAATTACTATTTTCGTCTTCCAAAGAGACATTTGGAAAGGTTTTTGTTTATGGATTCAAATACACTTTATGAAAAAGGCGCGCATTCACGCATAAGACCTATTTTGATTGAAGAAGAGTTAAAAGGCGCTTGGCTTGACTATGCCATGTCGGTTATTGTAAGTCGTGCATTGCCTGATGTTCGTGACGGTCTTAAGCCCGTGCACAGACGTATACTGTACACTATGCATCAGTTAGGCTTTCATTATAATAAGCCATACCACAAATCAGTTCGTATCGTAGGGGACGTAATGGGTAAGTATCACCCACACGGCGACCAAGCGGTTTATAATACTATGGTTGGTATGGTACAAGATTTTTCCAAACGGTACCCATTGCTTGACGGTCAAGGAAACTGGGGCTCGGTTGATGGTGATAATGCTGCAGCTATGCGTTACACCGAAGTGCGTATGGAGCGCATTTCTCAAGAGATTTTATATGATCTTGATAAAGACACTGTGGACTTTGTGCCTAACTTTGATGAATCGACTGTTGAGCCAGTAATTTTGCCAAGCAGGCTACCTAATTTGTTAATTAACGGTACTGCGGGTATTGCTGTTGGTATGGCAACATCGATGCCTCCTCATAATTTAGGTGAAGTTGTCGATGCTTGTTTAGCATTTTTAAAAGATGATAACTTATCAGATGATGAGTTATTTGACCTTATTCCTGCACCGGACTTTCCTACAGGTGGGATTATTTGTGGTCGCGCAGGTATTGTGCGTGCCTATGCTACCGGTCGTGGTAATTTAATATTACGCGGCGTGGTAGATATTGAAGAAAATAAAAAAGGTGCTACAACGGTTGTTATAACTGAGTTGCCGTACCAAGTAAATAAGTCTGAGCTTATTATTAAAGTTGCCGATCTTGTTAAAAATAAGATTATTGAAGGTATTTCTAATATCAGAGATGAATCTGATAAGCGTGGTATGCGTGTAGTTATAGATATTAAAAAGGGTGAAAGCGCTCAAGTAATACTTAACTTGCTGTATAAACATACCTCGTTACAAACAAGCGTTGGTATTTTAATGCTTGCGTTGCTTGATAATAAACCGTTGGTATTTACGTTGCGTCAATTGATTAAAGAATTTTTAGCGCATCGTGAAATTGTTATTGTAAAACGTACCCAGTATGATCTTACAAAAGCACAGCAACGTGAACATATGCTGCTTGGCTTTGTTATAGCGCTTAACAATATTGATGAAGTAGTTGAGCTTATTAAAAAGTCTGAAAATGCTGAAGAAGCTATCTTTAAACTTAATAAACGGTTTTTACTTACGCCTGAACAAAGTAAAGCAATACTTGAAATGAGATTGCAGCGCTTGACTGGTCTTGAGCAAGAAAAGATTCATGCAGAAATAGCAGAAATTAAAAAGCTTATAGCAGAACTTAAAGCAATTTTAACTACACGTGAATTACTTAAACAAGAAATTACTCAAGAATTAATGGATATTCGCGCTCAGTATAGTGATGTGCGTCGTAGTCGTATTGAAGGACCAATTGATATCTTAAGTGAAGCAGATTTAATTCCTGATGAAGAAGTGGTCGTAACGTTAACTCGTAAGGGTTATGTTAAACGTGTACCTCTTACTGTCTATGATGTACAGCATCGTGGCGGCAAAGGTAAAATGGGTATGACTGCTCTTGATGAAGTAGGGGATATTTTACAAGATATTTTTGTTGCACGTAATCATGATGAGCTCTTATTTTTCACTAACTTAGGCAAAATTTATAGCCTTTCAGTGTTTCAAGTTCCTGAAGCGTCTCGTACAGCAAAAGGGCGTGCTATTGTTAACTTATTGCCTCTAGCGCCTGAAGAATACGTAGTAAAACTATTGTGTACTCGTGATTTTGATGACAAACATTTAGTTATGGTAACTAAGTTGGGTACTATTAAGCGTACGCAGGCAACCGCATTTGCTAAAATACGCAGTAGTGGTATTCGTGCCATTACTCTTAATGAAGGCGACGAACTGGTATTTTGTTCTTTAAGTTCAGGAAATGACCATATTGTTCTTGCTACAGCTCGTGGCCAAGGCATTAGATTTATAGAAAGCGAAGTGCGATCTATGGGTCGTGTAGCAGCCGGTGTTCGTGGTATTCGCTTGCATGCTGGTGACCAAGTCGTCGGTATGGAAATCGTATCAGAAGATCAAGATATACTCTTTACGACAGAGCGTGGTTACGGTAAACGTGTACGTGTAGCTGACTTTAGAGCTACTCATCGTGGTGGTCTTGGTGTTAAAGCTATGCCAACAGACAAGCGTAACGGTAAACTTATAGGGCTTGTAGTAGTTGATGATTTTACTCATATATTACTTATTGATACAACAGGTAAAATTATTCGTCTATCGCCTAAAGAAGTGCGTACTATGAAGCGTCAAGCTATGGGCGTACGTCTTATAAGATTAGAAGATGCTGAGCGTCGTCTGGCAGCTATAGCAGTTATTCCTGCAGCAGCTGAAGACGAAGAGCAGGTAGCTAACAGTAAAATAGAAACAACAGATGCAAGCTAATACGCTTCTTCATTTATCATTAATTCAAAATGCCGGACCAGCTACTATTGAGAAGCTGGTCCAGGCTCTTTCTCTTGAGCAGCTTGATAAACTCTATTATTTTTCAGCCAAAGATTTGCAAGCGCTTACAGGTATATCCTCTACTTTAGCGCATTGCATAGTATCTGGTCTTCAAGATAAAAAGCTACTTGAACAAGAATTAACCCTTCTTGAGCGATATAACGTTTCGTGTACAACGCTCTATGATCCCGGGTATCCTGCATTACTTAAAAATATACATTTACCTCCCGTAGTTTTGTACACTCAAGGGCGTCCTCTGGATTATACTAAGTGTGTAGCGCTTGTTGGATCGCGTAAAGCTGATCGCTATGGCATAACTATTATAAATAAGCTTATACCTGAGCTTGTTGCTGCTGGGTATACAGTAGTAAGTGGGGGTGCTCTAGGCATTGATACGCTTGCTCATCAAGCAACACTTGCTTGCGCTGGCTCAACCGTTGCAGTATTGGGCTCAGGATTGTTAAAGCCTTATCCTGCTGCTAATGCACGGTTGTTTAATGCTATTGCTGAACAAAATGGCACAGTAGTCAGCTCGTTTTCTTTGCAATGTTCTGCGCTTGCAGGCAATTTTCCTGCACGTAATCGTATAATTGCAGGATTAAGTAGTGCTTGTATTGTTATTCAGGCAGCTGAAAAAAGTGGTGCTTTAATTACTGCACGTTATGCACTTGAGCAAGGTCGAGAAGTAGGCGCCGTTCCGGGCGCTATTGATAATCCATTAAGTGCTGGATGCCATAAAATTATAAGCGAAGGTGCAGCGCTTATAGCGAGTACTCAAGACATTTTAAACTTGGTCTCTGATAGCCTGCCTTTAAGATCAGTATCGTTAATGCAACCTATAATAAAGCCTCTACAACAGACAATTCCCCAGACTCCTCAAGAGCATATTCTTCTGTATACGCAAACACCTATTTCGTTTGATGAACTACTTATTAAAACTGGTTTAGCAAGTACAGATTTGCAAGACTTACTCTTTAATCTACAGCTTGATGGGTTACTAGAACAAAACTTTATGGGCCTTTGGAAAAAGAGTTAATTAGTATATTCTTGAAATAACAACTTATAACTTAAATCTTATTTATCAAGGGATATGTATGAATACCACTAAAATCTTACATGGATTTTTTCGTTTAATAGCCTCTCTAACGCTAGCAAGTGTTTTTTATCAGATACTAGGGTTTTTAACTTACTCTACTGGTTATTTTGAATATATTTATTATGGTATTAGTATTTTAGTTTTTTTCCCACTTATGTTGTTATATGAACCTCTTTCCAATAAGCCTATAACTTTTATATCTTTAAGTGCATTATTGACCCATTTTTTTGGGATACTTTCTATTGCAGGTTTGGTGCCATCCTTTATTACGTTATTAGATACACTTTTGAGTCTTGCTTTAACCTATTTTGTGCGTCTATTTCCTCATAGACTAAAAGCATTAAGAAAGCAGCTTGGCATAAGATTTTAGCAGAGCCTTTTGTCATAGGACGCTAATAAGTTATACTGATAGTTATTTAGTTTGTTTTAATTTTAGTAAAAGAAAGTGAATATATGAATTATGCTAAAATGATAGTGTTAGCTTTAGTCTTTTTCTTTGCATCATCTAACGTTATTGCAATGCCTAAGCCTAGTAGATTAGAAGCTTCTCGAGCAGAACGTGCTCAGGCTCTTGAACAAAAGCGTAAAGAACGCGAAGATGCAGAAAATAAACGGCAACAGGAAAAAGAACAAAAACGTAAAGAACGTGAAGCTGCTGCAAAAGCAGCAAAAGAAGCACAACAAAAAGAACGCGAAGAGCGTGACGCAAAGAAGCCAAAAAATATAAATAGAAAGTTATCTAACCTCAAGCAAGCACAAGAGGCTAAGAGACTGATAGATATATCACATCAAGATGACACTAATAAGCCAGCAGTAAAGCCCCATGATAATTCTAATACAAGTTCCTGGCTAATAAGTGGCGCTGTTGTAGGTGGTGCAGGTATACTTGCGCTTGTCTATTCTTGTTTTTATAAGTCAGAGACTAAAGTAGAAGAGATCGATGAAAGTAAAGAAAATTATAAAGAAAACCAAGGAAACTAATATGATAATAAAAAACATCTCTAGGACACTATGTATAGTCAGTCTCTTTTTAACAAATAGAGTAGGTGGTGTGCCGCCCCGTTACGACGCTCATGTGCATGCAGGTAAACACGAAGTTGTTGATACTCCTTTGAACTCAACTACTGCTCGCTCAAAACAGCAGGGTTCCCAAATAAAACCGACAATATGTAAAAAACGTAAGAGCAGAAAAACACTTAATGAAAATCAATCTCAAGCTGCTCTTGCAAGTA
Organism: Candidatus Dependentiae bacterium; assembly: GCA_013821315.1. Taxonomy (NCBI): domain Bacteria; species Candidatus Babelota bacterium. Next base: position 41,632 of record JACDHA010000010.1, read on the forward strand.
AAGAGCTTAAAAAGTATAAGCGAGAGTTGGAAATTATTACTAGTAGCTTAAGCCAATTAGCTACAGGCATTTTAACACAAGACCAGCAAGCTGAAAAAAGTTCTCTAGAAAAGCGTAGACTAAAAGTTATACAAATTATAGATAACTTTGAAAAGAAACAGGGATTGAAACAAACACCCCCTCAACTTTTAACTCCAAATCAGTCAGATACCAAGCAACTAGTAACGTTAAGTGCTTTTACTATTGGTGTTGCTCTAGCGCTTGCTGGATCTTATGATTACTTTTTTGTTCCTGTAGAAAAAAATCCTGAATTTAAATTAGAGGATTTAGTTGAGTTTGAAGAAGCAGAAGACCTAGAATTAGTATAAAAATAAGCTCTTAGTACTCTGAAATTACTATTAATTTGACAAATCTGTAATTTAATTTATTATTTGATAAGAGAGTTGTTTTATAAAAATTAATTTATTCAGAGTTATTGATTAATAGTTTTTTGCGTTTTTTTGTAAATTGCTTTAAACTTAATGGAATAAAGATAAGATTTACACGCTATTAATTACCTTATTGGAGCTTATTATGCCAGTACCTAAACGGAAAACGAGTAAGGCCCGTAGAGACCAACGTCAATCTACGAAGTTTATTCGCCCCCAATCTATCACTCAGTGTGCCAATTGCCAAGAGCCACTAGCAACCCATCAAGCATGTGCTGTGTGTGGTTACTATAAAGGCCGCAAAGTATTAAATACTAAACTTGAACGTACTATTAAGCGTACTGAAACACGTACCGCTCTTCAAGCTAAAGCACAACAAAGTGCTCAAAGCCAAGATAGCAACGAACAAGGTCATGAGCAAGACAATGAAAAATAAGCCATTAGCGCTTACTTTCGTTGAAAATATTAAAAAGGTTCAGCTCTCTTTAACGAAGTTGAGCCTTTTTGGCTATAATAGATTAAAAATTCAGGTAGTAGTTTTATAAATAGGACTTTAAAGTGTTAAATTCTAATATAAGAAGAGATTATTCTCGTCAATCATCAGTAAATCGTTATATACAAGCATTGATTATTGCAGGCAGTATAGCTGTGATAGCAGCTACCGGTTGGTTTGGTTACCAATGGTATACAAGACGTGCTGAACAGAAAGCGTATGCAGATTTGGCAACTACAAGCGAAAGCTATAAAAAAGCAGTGGCTTCTCAGGATGCTGAAAAAATAAAAGATAGTGAACGTGCTTTTGCTGCAGCCGCGCAAAAATATAAAAATTCTTCATTGGCACCATATTTTTTAAGTTATCAAGCTGATGCGTTAGTACAGCAAGATAAAAAAACAGAAGCACTTGCTGTTATGGATCAAATGATCTCAAAAATAAAAAAAGAGTCGCCACTTTACTCTTATTATGCACTTAAAAGAGCTCTTATGAAGCTTGATGCAACTCAAGAAGACATGCAACAAGCAGGTCGTCAAGAGCTGGCTAATTTAGCACAAGATAGTAGTAATCCAGTCCGCGATATGGCTCTGTATTATAGTGGACTTGAAGCTAGTCGTCAGGGTGACTTAGAAAAAGCAGCTAGTAATTGGTCGGAACTTGTATCTAAAGCTAAACCAGACTCTCAGTGGAGAGCGCTTGCTCAAGAACAGCTTCAATAAGCTTTACCTAGATTTGAAAGTTTTAAGATAGATATGAATAAACAGCACAGTACACCACGTGTTCGTTTTGCACCGTCGCCTACTGGTTATTTACATATAGGTGGGCTACGAGCTGCATTTTTTAATTGGTTGTTTGCACGACACAATAACGGCGTCTTTTTATTAAGAATAGAAGACACCGATGGAGAAAGATCAAAGCCTGAATATACTCAAGCTATCTTAGATGCTTTCGATTGGGTTGGTTTGCATAGTGACGAGCCTATTGTTATTCAATCGCAACGTATTGCACGTCATAAAGAAGTTATAGAGAGTATGCTTGTAGCAGGTACTGCGTACAAATGCTTTTGTACAATACAAGAGTTACAAGAACGTTTAGGTGCAAGTGCTGCTCAAGAGGGTAGTTATACTAAGTATGACGAAAAATGTCGTACGAGAGTTACAACTATTGGTGACGAGCAGAAATCCTGTGTTGTTCGGTTTAAAGTGCCAAGCACTATCAAAGAAGTTGCTTTTGATGATCTTATTCATGGCCCGCTTGTGTTTGATAAAGAGCAGTTTGACGATTTTATTATAATGCGCTCTGATGGCAGTCCTATGTATAATTTTGTGGTAGTAGTCGATGATGCTGATATGCGTATTAGTCATGTGCTACGAGGTGATGATCATATTGCCAATACGCCAAAGCAGATTTTACTGTATACTGCGTGCGGCTTTACGATGCCTCAGTTTGGCCATTTACCTATGATATTAGGAGCTGATGGTCAGCGTTTAAGTAAACGGCATGCAGCTACCTCGGTGCTTGATTATAGAGTTAATGGTTTTTTGCCTGATGCTTTATGTAACTATCTAGTGCGTTTAGGCTGGTCTCATGGTAATCAAGAAATTTTTTCGCGCGAAGAACTTATGCAGTACTTTTCTCTTGAGCAGGTAGGCAAAAAAGCAGCTATTTTTGATAGCACTAAACTAGAATGGCTTAATAGTGTGTATATTAAACAGACACCAGCTCAAGAACTTTTAGAGTATAGTATAAAATGTATAGACCCAGCATTACAGGTAAAGCTATCTGGTTGGCATACGGAACAATTACTAAGTTTTATAGATTTATATAAAGACCGCGTAAAAACACTGCGTGAGTTACTTGACGAATTATATAGTGTCTACGCGCGTCCAAGCATGATGGTTGTTACCGCTGAAATGGAGCCGTGGATACATGAAAAAAATTACCATAACATGAAGCATCTTGAACTTTTTTTAATTGGTCTAGAAGACTATTCAGTTCAAGCATTAACGGTAAGTATTAAAGATTTTATAAACAAGCAGGCTTTAACTATGCCTGAAATGGGCAAACCGCTGCGAATAGCCTTAACGGGAAAAACAGCAAGTCCTGGTGTGTTTGAACTTCTTGCTTTACTTGGTAAACAAGAGAGTATTGAGCGATTACATGCCTTTATTATTTTATTAAAGGAGAGCCTAAAGAAGCATTAACCCTAAATCTTAAATGGAGGTTTATTATGAAGATCGGGATGCTTTTTCCGGGTTACGGAAATCAATTTGTTGGAATGGGCAAAGAATTGTACGATGATTCACGTCTTATGCAAGAGTATTTTGAAGAAGCTTCAAATTGCTTAGGTATAAACTTTGTTAAGTTGTGCTTTGCTTCATCTGATGTCGAATTAAGTAAAATAACTAATGCCTATCCAGCGCTTTTTTTAGTAAGTGCAGCAACTGCAAGCATGATTAAACAGTTAGGAATAACTATTGATTACGTTGCAGGACACGGTATTGGAGAATACAGTGCTTTATATACAGGAGGGGGCTTGAACTTTCCTGATGGTCTTTATTTGTTGCATAAACTTTCTTATTTTTACTCACAACTACGTGAGCAATTAGAACAACTTGATGTAAAAACAGTATTAGTTGATGGTCTATCAGCTCGTAAACTCAAGCAAATTTGCGCTGAAAACAGCTCAGAAGAGTGTTCTGCCCATATAGCAGTTTATGAAACTAAAACTGAACATTTAGTAACTGGATCAGCTTCAGCAATTAAAGCAATTGTAGAAGGTGTCTATGACGCTGGTGCTGATAAAGTTAAAAAAATCAGCAGCAGTGAAGAGGGGTTTCATACACCATTAATGGAACAGCTTATGCAACAGCTTAAAATTTATCTTACTAAGGTAGATTTTAAAGACTTGTCTATACCGTTAATTACCAGTGTTGATGCTAAAGAAGTCTGTTTAGCTAAAAAAGCGCAACATGCTATCATACGCCAGATAACTGAGCCTTTATATTGGAATAACGTGGTAAAATCGTTTAGTGAAGCTGATATACTTCTTGTTCCTGCTCCTGCTAAAGCTTTAGTGCTTGAGCTTCAAGCTCATTATCCACATAAAACTATTTTTGGTATTAACACGCTCAGTGATTTAGAGCAAGTTAAAGAGTTTGTTTTTGCTCAGCAAAAGCGAGAACAAGAGCAACAAGAGCTAGAGCTAGCGTTATGTGCTGAGCCTTGTAGTCAAGTATAATATGCGTATACTAATACAGTAGTATATCTTGATTATTTACATCTTGTAGGGAAATATAAACATGGTTACAAACACAAGCGATATCTATGCTAAAATAGTAGCTCTTATTGCGGATCAATTGAGCATAGATAAAAGTGCTATTGAGTTAAACTCGCGCCTAGAAACACTTGGTGCAGACTCTTTAGATCAAGTGGAAATTGTTATGAAGCTTGAAGAAGAATTTGATATTGAAATTAATGATCATGATGCAGAAGAATTAGTAACCGTAGGCGATGTGACGAACTATGTTGCTAAGCTCCTTCAAAAGCGTGCCTAAATAAACAGGTATAGATAAAAAGAGCCAAGAAAACACTCTTGGCTCTTTTTATATGAGTTATGGTTACTGTATTAGAATGAAAGACCGCCCTTTACCCAGACGCCCCACTGCTGTACGCCTATGCGTTGGCAAGTAGTACGTTTACCAGTAAATTCAACTTCTCCGCCAATTCCTACATGAGGATCCCAGCCACATTCATCAGGCCACATATAATTAACATGCGCAAATATTTTATGCGTTAAATAAGATGCAGATTCTGCTGAGCGTGTGTTAAGAGATGCCAGAGATTCTTGTAATAGTGTCGGTCTTTGACTTGGATCAACAAGTGATGCACCACCTGCAAGCGTGGTTATGTCAGTTACCGCAATGCCATTGGCCGCAAATTCTGGGTTATCATTCACTGCAGCATCAAAGGCAGCTCTGTTATCAAATGTTAAGCATACGTTACATGCAGTTGCTGACGGTTGAAAGCTTTTAGGAGTTATAACCGTAAAGGCTGTTACATTAGATTGAGTATTATTATCAAGTTGCTGTGTCTGAGTTGACTCGCTACCTAAAGCAGGACATCCTTCAGGTGCTACCGCTTCTTGAGAAAATGGGGTACCAGGTAAAAATATACTTGGCGCATCATTAACAAGAGCTACAGGTATTTGATTGCAGCACACACTTTCAGTGCCTTTAATGCCAAATTTACGTGTATCGATATCGCAATTACTGTTATTGCAACGTAAACGAACTTTTTCATGAGTATTGCCATAGACATCGTAACCGATATCTATACCAAGGCCACCTTTGCGAAAAGCAAGCATAAGAGCTGCTTCACCTTTAACGCCTATACTTACATCAGCAAGACGTGTATTAAATTCAGTTGCGCTTACTAAATTGCCATTATACGTTAAGTTGGTGCCATCGGTATCAAACTCTTTAAGCAGTAAATAGCGGCTATAGTCACCATTGCGTTTAAAATCAAATAAACGGCATTGGCGCGATTTAAATAAATGCGTTATGTTACCTTCAAGATATAGAGAAAAGTTATAATCTTCGCCAGCCCATAAAACAGAATGAGCAGTTATACCGCCCCCAAGACCAAAATGGCCACCATTGCCAACTACAGGCTCAAATACAAATTCGCTCCGTTGCTTTCTACCTGTGGGTAATTCAAATTGAGCAAATACTCCAGCATGAGAGCAATCATTACTAATAATATCTTGACCGACAAGCACATGAATATCTGCTATACCATTACGAACACGACGTCCAAAATCAAATTTGCCTGACTGCCAGGGAGTCTGCATGTCACCATAGAAGAATGTGCCACTCAACGCCTCTTGAATGCTTCCAGCAGAATTAACTGACGTATCAGCTGTGTCAGCTGTTACATAACATTTTTCAAATGGTGTACCAACGCAGTTGTTTTTTTTGCGATCTTTGCAGCTTAACCCTAAGTCCCAACGTGTATGCACTATAGGAGCAAATACTTCTACGAAAAAGCCTGGAGCCCATTCATCAAGGCCGAGATAGAACCCAAAATCAACTATAAAGTTTTCAATACGTGGCTTTAATTTAATGCTTCCTTGAAAAGTACGTGAAAGGCCAAAATTATCTGCTACAAGCTCATGAGCACTACGGTTAGGCACTAAGCTACCAGCAAATCGCAAGGTATCTGAACCAAACAAAGGCTCTGTTATACGACGTGAATCAAATGATCGTGTATATTCAAAAGCTACATACGACGCACCGTAAAACTCACACATTTCGGGCTTATGAAGTTCAGTTTGCCATCCTACTAGCTGTCGTGCCAGGTTGTCGCCTTGTGATCGGTAATGAATGCCAGTACGTGTGCCTGCAAAGCAACAGGTTTGACTAGAAGATTGGCATTTCTTTTTACAGAGCTCATTTGCATAAGCCCGGGGGCTTAAAAGCAACAGAGCGCATAGCGCTGTTTTTAAGATATAGTTCATGTATGCTCCTCGAATAAAATTGTAATATTCTGCTCAGCTATAGTAAATCAACGGTTATGGTAAAGCAATACTCTTTTAGAATGTTATACCGCCTTTAATCCATATACCCCATTGATTTAAGCTGTTATGTCTGCATTTGCCGTCAAATTCAACTTCACCACCAATGCCAATATGTGGTTGATAACATGAATCTACCAATATATAGCCAATATGACCAAATACTTTATGAGAGATCATAGAGCATTGGGCTGCTGAATTAGGATCTAAATCCAAGCATGATATCAAAATTGGCGTAGCATCGGTATTAGCTTGAGCTAGTGGTGCAGGTAAAGCTGAGGCACTGGTGTCAGGCGTTACTTGATCATTATAAAGCAAGCATGCAGTTGTTGCGTTGGGGGCAATCTCTGCGTGAGATTGTGGTAACACATTAAAAATCGTAGTAGTTGATTGAGTACTATTAAGGGAAGTTCCTGGTAGTGTAGAGATAATCGCTTCACCATTTTCTACAGTAGCTGGTATGCAACAGACGCCTTCAACACCTTTAATACCAAAGCGACGTTGATCTATATCGCATGGGCAATCAGTAACGATGCATACTCGCTCTTTGTCACGTGCGTAAAAGTTATAACCTACATCTACCATAATGTTGCCAATACTCCAAGCAATTTTGGCCGAAAGGTCGACCTTATAGCCAATATGGACTTCTGCGTTACGAGTATTAAAATTAATAGCATTTATTAATCTGCCCGTATAGTTGTTATCTATATCAAACTCTTTAAGCAATAAATAACGGCTTAAAAGACCATTATGAGTAAAATCAAATGATCGTTGTTGATGTGTTTTAAACATATGGGTAGCATTACCTTCAACATAGACTGCTACAACATGACCGTTGCAGTACGTATCATCATACAGAGTAGCATGAGCCGAAATGCCTGCTCCTAATTCCCAGTGTTTTCCGTTGCCATAAATAGGTTCAAAAATATACCGTGCTTTAGGACGGTTACCTGTAGGCACTACTACTTGAGCATACACACCAGCATGACCAAAATCATTTTCTATAACATTATAGCCTAGCATAACATCAATATCAGCAAGTCCTGTTTTATTGCGTGGGCAAAAGCTAAAGCGTCCAAACTCCCAGGGTTCTTTCATGTCACCAAACAAAAATTCACCACTTAACGCTTCACGTAACGACGAAGCAGTTGGTGTTGCTAAAGCTGTGTCATTGGTGCTTGAATCAGATTGCATATAACAGTCTGGAAAGGTAGTATCACCACGTGATTTATCAGCGCATGGTAAACATTCGTCAAGTTCTAAAGACCAGCGTGTATGAACGAGTGGCGCATGAACGCGTAGATAAGAGCCACGGATAAACTCGTTAAGACCAAAAAACATATTAAAATCAAGAATATCATTTTCTATGCGTGGTCTTATTGATAATGTTCCGGTAAAACGTTCTGAAAGGCCAAAGTTATCAGCTACTACTTCGGTGTTATTATTTGCGTTGACAGTGCTGCCAGCAAAGGTTAAACAATCAGTACAAAAAAGAGTGCGCGCAAGTCTGCACGATCTAAAAGAACGCGTATATTCAGGCGTTAATGCTACTGTAGCATAATTTTCAAGATAATAGGGCTGATGCAGTTGCCGTTGCCACCCTATAAGTTCACGTGCAGTATTTGCTCCCACTGATCTGGGTATAAATGTTGTAATGCCACACGGATAGCAGGTATTGGAACATCTAATTTTACAGGCATTTGGCGTACACGGCTGCGTTGAACTAATTTCTCCAAATGTACTTAGATTAGATTCCCTTGAACCTACTTTAGTTTTACCTTGTATACTCAGAATCATAAGGCATAGCCCTAGAGTGGTAAGTATA